>VGXJ01000117.1 GCA_016873375.1 Phycisphaerae bacterium | reverse complement strand
CACCGAACGAGCCGATTCAGCTGCGTGCGGGTTCACGGATCGATCTGGGTCCTGTGGCGCTGCGCGTGGAGCGCGGCGGCGCATCATCGGCACCGTCGATGAGCTCGACACTGCTCGATGGATCAGGTCAGGCGCGGGCGCGAGTCGTGCAGGGCGGCGGTGCCATGGCGGCGCGCCGGCTCGATGCGCTCATCACAATCGTGGGCATGCTGCAGCGGGCCAGCACCGAGGACGCCGTCGTGGCAGCCGTGCTGCCTGAACTCGTAAAGGCCACGGGCTTCGCGCGCTGCGTCCTTGTACGAGGGCTCGATGCATCGGGCTCGGCCGATGTGCGAGCGGCTTGCCCCGAGGGCTCCGCTTCGAAGCCGCTCAGCCGCACGCTCCTGAACGCCGCCGCGAGCGGCCAGACGGTCGAACTCGCAGAGCAGCCGGATCTTGCGGGCGCGGCCAGCCTGATCATGGCCGAGATCGTTGGCGCCGTCTGCGCGCCGGTGGTCATTGATGGTGTCGTCGAGTCGTTCCTGTATCTCGATGCATCGGGTGACCAGACCCCCGCATCGGATGCCGGGCCGTTCTGCCGCGCCATTGCCGAGATCGTCTCCATGTGCGTCTCCAACATCCGACGGGAAGCTGCCGAGGCGGAGCGGCGTGCGCTCGTCGAAGACCTCGGTGCTGCGCGGAGTGCGCAGGAACGCCTGATGCCGGCCGTCGAGGGCGAGGTGGGCGGCTTTCGCTACCGGCTGGCCAGCGTGCCCGGCCGGTTCGTGGCCGGTGACATCGTCGCCCTGCATGGTTCCGATGAACGACTTACGGCGTACCTCGGCGATGTGAGCGGCAAGGGTGCCGGCGCGGCCATGCTGATGAGCGCCATCCAGGCGCATGTCGCGGCCCAGCTCTCCTGCGGCCGCGCGCTGCAGGAATCCATCAACGGCCTTGGCGACTTCGTGAGCGTGCATGCCGGCGCAGGTCGATTCGCCACCATGTTCTTTGCATCCTTCGATTCGTCATCCGGGATGGCGACCATGATCGATGCCGGGCACGGATATGCGGTGCTGGTCGATCCGGTGTCGGGTCCTCGAGCCATGACCTGCGAGGGTGGGCCCCCCATCGGCGCCGTGGCGGGTTGGGCCTATGACCGCAGCGATGTGGCATGGCCTGTCGGTGCGCGCCTGGTGATCTTCTCCGACGGGGTGGCCGAGCAGTTGGATGCGTTCGGACAGCAGCTTGGCGTCGATCGCCTCATCGAGGTGTTGTCGCGCAGCGAGACGGTCGAGGGTGATGTGGCGGGGATCCTCGCCACGCTCGAGGCGCACGCCGGCGGCACCCAGTACGCCGACGATGTCACGGTGCTCAGCATCGAGCGCGTGCGCTGAGCCCGGCGCGCGCCGCGTGAGTCTGCGATCGACTGACGGCGACCGTCCCACCCAGGTCGTCAGTTGCCGTGCGTCCAGTTCGGCGTCGTGGCGCCGTTGGCCCAGCGACGCATATCCATGAGCTCGCGCAGATCCGCAAGCCCCGTGCTGCCGTCTGCCTTGGAAATTGTCGCACTGGAACTGAAGCGCAGGAGCGGCGCGGCTTCCTGCACAAGGATCTCAAGCCCACCAGCCTGCATCGGCACAGGTGCGGGAGCGGGGGCAGGCGTCGGTGCGAGCATCGCTGACAGCGCATCGTGCTTGCCGAACAGCGCAAGGTCAACGCCCTGAAGGTTGCCGCCACCCATGCGCCAGATCTCGGTGTCGCCCAGGCGCGGCGGCACGGACCATGCGGCGCCCGGGTAGGTGTCGCTGTCCTCGATGTACAGGCCCGCGGGGCGCAGCGCTGAGCTTGAGAAGACGATCATCTCGCTGCTGCGCGCGATCTGTCCGATCGAGCGCGCGACGATCTTGCCCTTCACGTTGGCGCTGTTGTCCTGATAGATCGAATCACGGAAGCGGTAGGCCGGGATGCCGATCGCCGGATCCACGTTCCACCAACCACCGAGGTAGTAGGCGTTGTAGCCAAAGCCGGGCTGCAGCGAGAGGCCCGCACCCGCAAGGCCAGTGACACCCGCGAACGCAGCCGGCAGCGTCGGCTCGTACTCCATGTCGGAGTAGTAGAGCGATTCGTCAAGGTTCGTCTCTGCGGTGTCGCGGTAGCCGAGGAACGGGTCGTACTCGTAGCCCAGGAATGCTGCCAGCCGCCAGCCGTAGGTCTGCGCGAGCTCCGGCGCGAGCTGGTTGCCGTTCTGGTTCTGGTACTTGACCTTCCACGCGGTCTGCACGGCCGGGCTCAGGTAGCCGGGAAGGCACTGGTCGCCGTTGTTGTTGCCGTACTGCTGCCACGCCACGATGAGCTGCCGGGCACGCGACTGGTCCTTCGAGGCCTTGCCGGTCTCGATGGCCTTCTGGATGCCCACCGTGAGCAGGCTGATCAGGATGCCGATGATCGAGATGACGACGAGGATCTCAACAAGGGTGAAGGCGGGACCGGTTGCGCGTCGGTTCATAGATCTAGCGTACGCCAAACCCGGCGCATCGCCATCTGGGAAGTCGCAGACGCTCCTTTGACTGCGTCGTGGAGTGCTTCGGAAAAGCGTCAGGCAGCCGAAGGAGGGAGCACGGTCAGCGTGCCGTGGGCGGTTCAGCCCGTCTGGCCGACTGACACCTGGGCGACCTGACCGGCAGCGATCTTCGCGGCACCGCTGCCGAGCTCACCGATCGGATCCGGCGGCTTGATCTCGACGAGCTTCTCGCCCAGGCGCGCTTCGCCCGCCTTGACCTTGGCTTCGAAGGCCTTGCACTCCTGGAGCAGGCGAGGAAGGATCTCCTCCTCGGTCACGTTGGCGACCTTCTGGCCCTGGACATAGATGATGCCGCGACGGTCGCCGGCGAAGACGGCCACGTCCGCGCCCTCGGCCTCGCCCGGACCGTTCACGATGCAGCCCATCACGGCAACCTTCACAGGCAGTTCGAGCTCGGGCATGAGGACCTTCTCGACTTCCTTCACCAGCGTGAAGAGGTCGACCTGGATGCGCCCGCAGGTCGGACAGGCGATCAGCTCGACGCCCTTGCGCTCGCGCATCCCGAGGCAGCAGAGCATCTCGATTGCGTCCTTGACCTCGTCGATGTGATCGCTGGCATACGAGATGCGCACGGTGTCGCCGATGCCGTTGGCCAGGAGCGTGCTGAGGGCCGAGATCGAGCGGATGCAGCCCGAGTCGCGCGTACCGGCATGGGTCACGCCTAGGTGAAGCGGGTAGTCGAAGCGCTTGGAGATCTCCGTGTAGATGTCGATCACGAGCGCAGCATCCATGCTCTTGGCGCTGATGCAGACATCATGGAAGTCACGCTCGGCGAAGATGTCGAGGTACTCCTCGAGCTTGGCGATCATGAGCGCGAGAAGGTGGCCCGACTTGTGGCCTGCGAAGAACTTGCCCAGCTCTTCTGCGCGTCGCGCCTTGTCACGACGCTCGATGATCGATCCCTCGTTTACGCCGATGCGGATCGGGATGCCGCGTTCCTTGCAGGCATCGATCACCTTGTTCACCTGATCGCGATCGCTGATGTTGCCCGGGTTGAGGCGGATCTTGTGGACCCCGGACTCGACCGCCTCGAGCGCACGCTGGTAGTGGAAATGCACATCCGCAACAACCGGGACCTTGACCTGGCGCATGATCTCCTTGAGCGCCTCGGTGTCCTTGCGCTCCGGCACGGCCACGCGCACGATGTCGGCGCCGGCCTTGGCGTAGCGATTGATCTCGGCGACGCAGGCATCGATGTCATGCGTGTAGCCGGCGTTCATCGTCTGCACGACGACGGGGGCTCCACCGCCGATGCGCACGCGGCCGACGCGATCGTCGCCGACGGTGACCTGACGGGTGATCTTGCGGGGAGTCATGAGTCCGGGAGTGTAGCCCCGCGCCCCGTGTCGGTTCCATAACCGCTATCTTCGCCCGCTCAGGAGAACCCGCATGACCAACCCAGCGAACGGCTCGGCCAACGGACGGCTTTCGATCATGATGTTCCTGCAGTACGCCATCTGGGGCGCGTGGCTGCCGCTGCTCTGGCCGTACCTGTCCAACCACCTGAAGTTCTCCGGCGCCGACATCGGCAACGCGTTCGCCCTCGGAGCGCTCGGTGCGATCTTCGCGCCTTGGATCGCCGGCCAGATCGCCGACCGCTACTTCAACACCGAGCGGTTCCTCGGCCTAGCCCACATCGCCGGTGGCGTGCTGGTCTGGATGCTGGCCTCGATCGAGACCGTGGACCAGTTCCTTTGGTTCAGCTTCTTCTACAGCATCGTCTACTCGCCCACGCTGCCGCTCACGAACTCGCTCGCCCTGAGCCACTGCGATCGTGATCGTGACTTCGGCAAGGTCCGCCTGTGGGGCACGGTTGGCTGGATCGTGGTGGGTATCGCCATCGGCCAGTGGTTGCTGCGCATGCACACGCCGGGCGCCGAGGCGCTGGCTGGGCTCGACGCCGCTGCCGCCAAGGCCAAGACCGATGCCGCGCACTACGCGGGCATGGCCGATGCGTTCAAGCTCTCGGGGATCCTCGGGGTCGCGATGGGCTTGTACTGCCTGCTCGCGCTGCCGAGCACGCCGCCGCAGCCCGGTCGCCAGAAGAGTGCGATCCGCGAGGCCATCCAGCAGGTCCGCCTGGCGCCGCTCGTCACGCTGTTCATGCTCGCGGTGCCCGTGAGCTGCATCCACCAGTTCTACTTCGTGCACACCAGCGCTTTCGTCGGCGGCTTGCAGGGTGACACCGCGGATGGCTTCAGCAAGGTCGTGAACTCGATCTTCGGCGTGGGTGGCGGTGGTCTGATGACCATCGGCCAGATGAGCGAGATCGCCGTGCTGGCCTTCATTCCCGCGCTCGCTGCGACCTACAGCCGCAAGACGCTGCTGGCGATCGGCCTCGGTGCCTACGCGGCGCGCATGTTCCTCTTTGCCTACGGCCCCGGCATAGCTTCGGGCGCCGGCATGAGTCCGCTTGCCTTCGTGATCCCGGGCGTGGCGCTGCACGGCCTCTGCTTCGGATGCTTCATCTTCGTGGCCTTCATGATCGTCGACGAAGAGACAAGCGGCGATGTGCGCGCGAGCGCGCAGAGCCTCTTCAACCTCGTCATCATCGGGATCGGCATCATCGTCGGCAGCAAGATCGCGAGCGCCGTGTCGGACATCACGAAGGTCGACGGCGTGCAGGACTTCAAGGCGATGTTCAGCGTGCCGATGTGGGGCGCGCTGTTCTGCCTCGTGATGCTGCTGATGTTCTATCTGCCCAAGAGCCCGCGCCAGGCGACCGCCGCAAACTGACCGCGCGGGTACGCGCGGCGAATCCTCACTCATCCAGCTTGCGCCGTTGCGCTCGTCCTCCCGCGACCTTGGGCTCCGGCTGCGCGGACGCGCGCGCTGCACCCGGCTCCGCGCGCGCTCAGGCGGTCCAGGCCGGCAGCGTGGCCACGCCGCCTTCCATGGCGAGTGCCGACAGTGGCGTGCCCTCAGGCACCGGCGTTACGCCATCACGACGCGTCAGCGAGAGCTTGGTCTGGCCGCGCATGTGCTCCTCGAGCGCGATCTCCAGTGCCTTGCGTCGGTCATCCGAAAGCTTGGCGAAGGCCTCGCGGCCGCGGCACTTGGGGAAGTTGCTGCAGCCCAGCCACGGACCACGCTTGCCATCACGCAGGTTCATGACGTCGCCGCACTTCGGGCAGGGGATGTCTGTCACCACAGGCGGGGGCGACGGGAACTTCAGCCCGCCCTTGCGGTCGAGATTCAGGATGAACGGCGGAGGCTCGGTTGGCAGCTCGGCTGCCTTCTTGCCCTTGGGCTTCACGGGACGCGGCTTGTCCTCGACGAGGAAGTCGCCAAACCGCCCCGTACGCTTGACCATCGGCACCCCCGCGGGCGAGAGCAGGTCGAGCTGCTCGGCCAGGAGCGGTTCGCCGCGGCGATTGCAGGGGGAGGCATAGGAACACGCCGGCACCATCTTGGGCGGCTTGGGCTTGG
>VGXJ01000116.1 GCA_016873375.1 Phycisphaerae bacterium | reverse complement strand
TGGGATCCTTGATCCCGTTGAGCCGCATGATCATGCGCCAGTCCGCGGCCATGCCGGCCTTGCGCGCGATCTTGCTCAGTGCATCACCGCTCTTGATGGTGTAGGTCGTCATCAACGCATCAGCCGGATTCACGGTCGACGAGAAGAAGAGCGAAGCGTTCACGGTCGTGATGGCGTCGATCGCCTGGCGCTTGGCATCCGGGGCGAGCGTGCCCGAGTCGATCAGGCGCGTGAGCTGCAGGCGCGCAGCGATCGGATCGGTGCCGACCATGCCCAGCGCGGTCGGCAGATCGACGGTTGGCGCAGCGATCGGCGCGGCAGCGAGCGGATCGCGCGCGGGTTGGGGCGCCGGTGAGTCGGGGCCCTTGTCACCGATCGTCTCGCCGGTGGCGGGAGAGCTCACGATGACCGGGTCAGGATTGACGCTGGTGCCGCGTGTGGCGGGCGTGAGTGCACTTGATGCCGATGCGCCTGCATCGGGTGACTCGAGTGCAGTGATCGGCTGGGTGGCCGGCGCGGTGGTGGTACCCCCGGCTGCAGTGCTTGCATCGTCAGCAGTGGGTGCCGCCGTCGTCGCATCCGCTGTGGACGCTGCGTTCGTGTCTACCACCTCGGTTGCCGAGGTCTGCGTGTCGTTGGCCGGCGACGAGGTGGCTTGCGCGGTGCTGGGCGAAGATCCCGACATCCACCACAGCACGCTTGCGACGAGGAAGAGCGTGCTTGCGCCCGCGATCACCCATGTGATGCGGCTAGGAGCTGAGGGCGTGCGGTTGCCCGATTGGGCGGAGCCAGTGAACGGCATGACGGAATCCTTTCCGGTCGAATTGGTCGGCTGCCGCGCGACCATGCGCGGCGACGCGCGGGATCCTACATCGAGAGCGCCGAAGATCGAGCCTGAAGTCGCCCGAACCACCAGACGCGCGTGGGGGTGACGACATATTGCAGTTGCCAGTCGTGGGGGTCGCTCGGGACGAGGTCGACCACCTGCTCGTCAAAGCACGCGCCGACGGTCACGGCCTGTCGACGCAGGCGGGGGAGGAACCGGTCGTAGTAGCCACCCCCCCGGCCCAGGCGGTGGCCCATCGGGTCGAACGCCAGCCCCGGCACGACCACCAGATCGATCGCCTCGGTGGCGACTGTCGCACCGTCGGGGGCGCGGACACCGCTGGCATCGAGCGAGAACGAGGCATCCTTGCGCTGGAGGAGGACTGGCGCGATCCCCGAGCCCGCCACGACCCTCGGCGCCATGAGCGGCCGATCCGCCGCCAGCCAGGGATTGTGCAGGAGCGTCATGTCGGGCTCGCTGCGCATGTTGAGGTAGCTCAAGACTCCACTGGCACGCCACGCGGTGGCGATCAGGTAGACCGACTCGGCAATCTTGGCGCTTCCCTCGGCCCGTTGGGCGTCGGTCATGCCTCGCAGCAGGGTCTGATTGCGTTCTCGAAGCCATTTCTTCGCTTGGGCCGTGCTGGTGGCTTCGCCTTCCATGGATTCATTTCGTAGGCTACTCCGACCGGGCGAAGGCCCGGCCAGAGGACCAACCACCCATGTGCGGCATCGTGGCATACATCGGGCGCCGGCCGGCGCTTCCCGTCCTGATCGAAGGGCTCAAGCGCCTGGAATATCGCGGCTACGACAGCGCGGGCGCCGGCACGCTCAGCGGGTCCGGCCTGCAGGTGGTCAAGTGCATCGGCCGCGTGGCTGCGCTTGAGGAGGCCATCGAGCACAAGGGCGGGCTCGAGGGTTCGATCGGCATGGCCCACACCCGCTGGGCGACTCACGGTGGGGTGACCGATTTCAACGCGCACCCCCATCGCGACGACGCCAAGCAGGGCCACGGCATCGCCATCATCCACAACGGCATCATCGAGAACTACGCCTCGCTCAAGACCTGGCTGCTCGAGAAGGGCCATGTCTTCGAGAGCGAGACCGATACCGAGGTGCTCGCGCACCTGATCGGCGAGCTCTACGAGGGCGACCTTGAGAAGGCCGTGCAGTCGGCCTTGCGTGAAGTCACGGGTGCCTACGCGATCGCCGCCATGTGCGCCAAGGAGCCCGATGTGCTGGTGGTGGCCCGCAAGGGCAGCCCGCTCATGGTGGGCGTGGGCAACGGCGAGTATGTCGTCGCCAGCGATGCGAGCGCGATCGTCAGCCACACCACGCAGGCGTTCACCCTGGCCGACTACACCGTCGCACGCCTCACGCGCGAGTCGTTCCGCACCACGACCGTCGACAACCTGCCAATCACGGCCGAGGTCCGTGAGCTCGAGATCGACCTGCAGGAGATCGAGCTCGGCGGATACGACCACTTCATGCTCAAGGAGATCCATGAGCAGCCTCGCGCCCTGCGCACCTCGCTCAAGGGCCGCATCGACCTGCGCATCGGCGATGTCAAGCTCGGCGGCGTCGGCGACATCGCACGCCAGCTCGCGCGTGCGCGCCGCGTGGTCTTCGTGGGCCAGGGCACGGCGCTGCACGCCTGCATGGTCGGCACCTACCTGATGGAGGAGTTGGCAAAGATTCCCAGCGATTTCGACTTCGCAAGCGAGTTCCGCTACCGCAACCCGATCGTCGAGGAAGGCACCGTCGTCGTGGCGGTGAGCCAGTCCGGCGAGACCGCAGACACCCTCGCTGCGCTGCAGGAGGCCAAGAGCCGCGGCGCCACCGCGCTGGGCATCGTCAATGTGGTCGGCTCGAGCATCTCGCGCGAGACCGATGCCGGCGTGTACCTGCGCGTGGGGCCCGAGATCGGCGTGGCGAGCACGAAGGCCTTCACTGGGCAGGTCATGGTGGCCGCGATGCTTGCGACCTTCATCGGTCGCCGCCGCTTCCTCAGCCCGGACATGGTCGCGCATCTCCTGCGCGAGATGGAAGCGATCCCCGAGAAGATCGAGCGCGTTCTGGCGCTCAACGACCACATCCGCACTGCGGCGGCCAAGTACATCGAGCGCGAGAACTGGCTCTTCCTCGGCCGAGGCGTGAACTACCCTGTGGCCCTCGAGGGCGCGCTAAAGCTCAAGGAAATCTCCTACATCCACGCCGAGGGCATGCCTGCGGCCGAGATGAAGCACGGCCCGATCGCGCTCATCGACAGCGGCATGCCGGTCGTGTTCGTGGCGACGAAGAACAGCCAGTACGAGAAGGTCCTTTCGAACATCGCCGAGGTGCGCAGCCGCGGCGGCCATGTGATCGCGGTCGCGACCGAGGGTGACGAGCACATCCGCACGGTGGCGGAGGACGTCTTCTACGTCCCAGACGTCACGGAAATGCTCCAGCCGCTCGTCACCGTGGTGCCGCTGCAGCTGCTCGCGTACCACGCCGCAGTCATGCGCGGCAAGGATGTGGACAAGCCGCGCAACCTGGCCAAGAGCGTGACCGTCGAGTGATGCCTTGGTCGGGGCGACTCGGCCGGCGCCCCGTCCTCGGGCGATCGCGGGCGGGTCGGGCGTGCCCACAGGTTGCGGCCCGGGGTGCATCCAGCAGGGCCCGGCCGTCGAATGCGGCGACATGCTGAACACCCTTCGTCATGCCGTCGTTACCGGAGCCCTGATGATTGCGGGGGCCGCCTGTGCGGTCGATGCGCCGCAGTCCGCGGAGCTCTCGGCCAAGTGGTCCGGCCGCACGGTGCTTGACCTGAAGGTCAAGGACATCGATGGCAAGGAGGTCTCGCTCGCCGATTGGAAGGGCAAGGTCCTCGTGATCGTGAATGTGGCCAGCCGCTGCGGGTACACCTCGCAGTACGAGGGTCTTCAGAAGCTGGCTTCGTCGATGAAGGACAAGGGTGTGGTCGTTCTCGGCTTCCCCTGCAATGACTTCGGTGGGCAGGAGCCCGGCACGGAGGCACAGGTCAAGGAGTTCTGCTCGAGCAAGTACGGCGTGAGCTTCCCCATGTTCTCGAAGGTGCAGACCAAGTCGGGCGCGGGGCAGAGCGAGCTCTACGAGTGCCTGGGCACGCAGACCGGCAAGCTGCCGGGCTGGAACTTCTCCAAGTACGTGATCGGCAAGGATGGCAAGCCAGTCGGCTTCTTCGGCAGCAGCGTCAAGCCTGAATCGAAGGAACTGATGGAAGCGATCGACTCGGCACTCAAGGGCTGAGTGGAGCCATTGGGCTGAGCGGAGCGTGCGGCTGGAGCGGACAGAGTTCCGCGACATGCGCCGTGCGGCATCGCCGCTCATTGGCCCTCATGCACTGTCGTCGGCTGCGCGGAGCGATCCTGCAGCGGCAAACCGCAGTGTGCCTGTAAGGTCCATGTAGAGCGCTCCCATCACCAGCGTGGCGATGCTCCAGGCCGGGGCTACCGTCGTGAATGCCAAGACGCCCACGAATCCAAGCTGGGCCGCCGTCGCCCCCTGCGCGGCAAGCGCCGTGCGTGAAGGCGATCCGCCTGCGAGTGCACCCGAACTGCGGGCGCCGACCCATGCACCAAGCCAGCGGCCATCGCTCGAGGCAAGAACCACCAACCCTGTGGTGATCCAGTGAGCCTGTGTGCGCAGGTCAATCGACACCATGAGCAGTGCTGTGAGTGCAGGCACGATGACGACCTCGGTCATGCGCTGCAATTGCGTGGCAGCGTTGCCTTGGATGAGCAGGCCACCCAGGCATGCAGCGATGGCGCACCAGCCGGCGCGCGCTGCAGCGACTGAACCCTGCGAAGCCATCCATGCACCGACGACCAGCGGCATGAGTGCAAGAAGCGTCGCGAAGCGAGCAGCCTGCGCCAGCGGCCTGGTCGTCTCTTCGCGGTGGGCGAGCGCGCGATCGGTTCCCGCAGCGACAGCCGCACAACCCGTGCATGCCGCGATCGCGAAGGCGATCGGCGTGCCGCGCTCGGCCTCGATCAGCGCAAGACAAAGGAGCGTGGCACTCATGGGCACGACCGCCAGCCACGCGCCCTTGGCGAACGCCGTCGGCTGCCAAAGGGACTGGCGCGGTCCGGGATCGGCCATCGCAGCAAGGATCGCCAACGCGGCCAGACCAAGCACGATCCAACGTCGAGGAGCTGCAAAGTCGACCTGCGCCTGGGTCAGTGCGACCTTGGCGCATTCGACGGCGCCGAGCTCGTCAGCGGCGGCCGGTTCACTCGTCGTCGGCGCACGCCCGGCATGCAGCATTGCCACACGCCGGGCCTCGACCATTCGCTGCGCATCGCGCAGGTCTTCCCGCTCGGCGGCACCACCGTCGATCCAGCGCATGAAGGCCGTGGGGGCGCTCGGACCAAGCACCATCGGGCCCAGCATGATGCCGGTCATGACGCCGGCGGCGACGGCAGCATGGCGAAGTCCTGTTTGGCGCAGCAGCCAGGCAAGGGCCACGGCAGCCACCATCACGGCTGCGGCGCCCAGCAGTGCATCGTTCGTCGGTTGGCTGAGCGGGTCGTGGGCCTGAACCGTCATCGCGGTCGTACAGTAGCCCCGCCATGCCCATGCCACACGCTGCATCGTTCATCCCGCCGGTGATCCTCGTGCTGCTCGCCGCCGCGCCGACCGCCGCCGGCAACGCCGAAGCGGCACTCGCGCTCGTGCCCCCGCAGGCGATCAGCTTCGTGGTCATTCCGGATCTGGCGCGCGCCGGTGCCGATCTCTCGGAAACGCTGGCGCGCATGAATCGTCCCGAGACGAGCGTGCTCGGCAAGCCCGTCGAGCAGCTCAAGGGTTGGCTTGGCGTGGGCGAGGGCTTCGATGAACGAGGCTCGATCGTCGCGTACAGCACCGCGATCACCGATGCGAAGGCCGGCGAGCCGCAGGCCGCCTGGACGCTCTTGCTCCCGGCGAGCGATCCAAAGGCACTGGCGACCTCGCTCGGCATGGGTGCCGATGGCGCGTTGACCTTCATGGGCCAGCCGGCGTTCGCATCACTCGGTGCATCGCACGTCGTCGTGAGCCAGACGGCTGCGCTGGCCACTGGCCACGATGCAAAGGGAGGCAGTGCGGCCTCGTTCATGAAGCTCGTCGGCGATGACCTGCGTGTGCGCGTTGACGAAGCGGAGGTGCTGGCGTGGGCCGGCCCCGTCGCGCTCGGCCATGCCAAGACGATGGGCGA
>VGXJ01000115.1 GCA_016873375.1 Phycisphaerae bacterium | reverse complement strand
GGGATGTACGCCAATCCCGCACCATCGTTGAGCGCTGCGGTGAAGAGTTGGAGGTCGAATCGATCGTCCACGCCGCCGCCCACCAGATTCGAGCTCGTCAGCCGCGGCGACTGCGTGTGCTTGATCGCATTCGATGCACCGGTCCAGTTCGCCGTGCCCCACGGATCGATGCCCGGGTGCACGCCACCGGTCGTCATCTTCACGTACCCCGACTCGGTGTTGGTGTACATGTTGTAGTCACCGAGGAAGATGATGTTGCTGCCGGCAGGCAGTGTGTCAGCATTGTTGCGCAGCGTCGTGGCGCCGGCGAGGCGCTCGGATTCGTTGGCACTGCCGGAGCTGGCCTTCAGGTGCGAGCTGTAGACATAGAGCCGCGCAGCCGTGCTCGCGTAGCCCGTGAGCTGCAGCAGCCATCGATCGCTGTTGCGGCCCCCGCCCGTGAACAGATCGGCATGACCGGTGGTGATCTCCGTCAAGCGCCCTGTGCGGTAGAAAAGCGCCTGCGCCCCGGTTGCGTTGTCTTCCGATGAGCTCGTGGTGTAGGTGGCCAGCGTGTAGGTCACTCCAGCGGGCGCGGAGTTGGCGAGCAGCGTGCCGAGCGGCCCGACCGCAGCCTGCGGACACTCCTGGAAGCACATGATGTCAATGGGCTGCGCAGGCCCGACCACGTCGTCGGCATGACATGCGGCGAGGACCGCCTGCAGATCGGTGGTGTTGCCTTCCAGCGCCGAGATGTTGTAGGTCACCACACGGAGCTGCGCGGCTGCGGGGAGGCAGGCCATCATGGTGGCGATAACGCCAGCGCACAATGTTCGTGGGCTCATGGCGCAAGACTAGACCATCATCGCGGCTGGACAAGGTTCGGGTTGCCAAAGGGAGCCAATTGGCATGGACGCTGCCTCGGCTGCCCCGCATCGGCGAGGACCGCCGACTCGCATAGAGTGCCCAAACCGCCCATTTGGAGAACCTCATGCGATATCTGATCAGCGGCGCCCTCGCGCTCATCGTCTCTGCTTCCGCCACGGCGCAGCAGCTTCCGGTCGAAGTCTTCACCCTCGACAACGGCATGGAGTTCCTCCTCGTGCCGCGCAACGACCAGCCGAACACGATCTCGGCGGGCTGGGTCGCGAAGGTCGGCAGCGCCAACGAGCGCCCCGGCATCACCGGCATCAGCCACTTCTTCGAGCACATGATGTTCAAGGGGACCAATACGGTCGCCACGCGCGACCCCAAGCGCGACGAGGAGTTCCGCACCGGCCAGAAGGCACTGCGCGACCGCATGAACCAACTGATCTGGGGCGACCAGTACGCCCGCTACTACCGCGGCGAGATCGACGATCCGTGGAACCCGGCCAACGACACGCCCGAGCTCAAGCGCCTGCGCGCCGAGCTGAAGGCTTCGATGGATGCCCAGCAGGGACGCGCCAACACCGAGGCGATCAACGCGCTGCAGGCCAAGCTCGGCTCGATGGATCCGACCAAGGACGCCGACGCCATGAAGGCAGCCAAGGCCGAGATCGCGAAGCTTGAAACCGAGCAAAAGACCAAGGGCAGCATCGTCAAGGACGAGTTCGACCAGCTCTACACCGCGGGCGGCGGCAGCCGGATGAACGCGTTCACGAGCTATGACCAGACCTTCTACTTCATCAATGTGCCGAGCAACAAGATGGAGCTCTGGTGCTGGATGGAGTCGGATCGACTCACCGACAGCGTGTTCCGTGAGTTCTTCTCGGAGCGCGACGTGGTCCACGAGGAGCGCCGCCTGCGCACCGAGAGCACGCCGACGGGCACCTTCGACGAGCAGTTCGAGGCCATGTTCTGGCTCTCGAGCCCCTACTCCTGGCCGGTCATCGGCTGGCCGAGCGATCTCAACAGCTACACGATGGACGAGGCGCAGCGGTACTTCCAGACCTACTACTGCCCCAACAACCTGACCGGCGTCATCGTGGGCGACTTCGATGCCGCCAAGGTCAAGCCCATGCTGAAGCGCTACTTCAGCCGGCTCAAGCGCGGCGCCACGCCGCCGCCGGTCGTCACGCTCGAGGTGCCGCAGCTCGCCGAGATGCGCATGAACGCCGAAGCCGAGACCGAGCCCCAGGTGGAGGTGCGCTACCACACGGTGCCCTTCCAGCACGCCGACTCGTACGCGCTCGAGGTGATGTCGCAGATCCTCAACGGCCGCACGGGACGCCTCTACAAGTCCATGGTCGAAGGCTCTGGCGTGGCCTCGGGCGCCGGCGCGCGCCAGGACTCGCGCAAGTACGCAGGTGCGTTCTCCTTCAGCGCCGAGGTCAAGGCAGACGCGACGCCCCGCCAGCTCGAGGACGGCTGGTACGGGCAGCTCAAGCGCCTGCAGGACGAGCCGGTCTCCGACCAGGAGCTGCAGAAGGTGCGCAACGGCATCGCTGCCGACGAGTACCGCCGCCTGCAGAACAACTTCTTCATCATGCTCCAGTTGGGCGTGAGCGCATCGCTGGGTGACTGGCGCGAAGTCAACGCCGAGAGCGGCAAGCTGCTCGCGGTGACGCCCGCCGATATTCAGCGGGTGGCGAAGAAGTACTTCAACCCCACCAACCGCAGCGTGGCGACCTATGTGCGCAAGGCTGCGCCGGCGGGAACGACCGCCGACGAGCCGACCGACCCGGCCCTTGCGGCGCTGCCCCCGCAGATGCAGGTGATGGCCAAGCAGGCCCTGAAGCGCATCGCGGCCGAGACCGATCTGGCCAAGCTCAAGGAAGGCATCGGTCAGTTCGATGCGCAGGCCGCCGCAGCGCCCGAAGCCATGCGCCCGTTCATCGGTTTCATGAAGGATCGCATGCTCGCCCGTATCGCGGAACTCGAGAAGGGTGCCGCCCCGGCCGCGAAGTGAACCAACCACACACAGGACCACACACCATGAAGCACCTGACCACCACCCTGTCGATCGGCGCGCTCGCGCTGGGTTGCCTCGCGTTCGCGGCCGATGACTTGCCGCGCCACCCGGGCGACATCGCCTATCCCCCGCTCGCCTTCAACCCGCCGAGCCCGTCGGAGTACCGCACGACGCTCTCCGACGGCACGCCGATCTTCCTCGCTCCGTCGAAGGAGTTCCCGCTGATCAACCTCGTGATCACCTTCAAGGGCGGCAGCAACCTGGATCCCGCCGGCAAGGCAGGCCTTGCCGGGATGACCGCGAGCCAGATGCGCTTGGGCGGAACCGCGACGATGAAGGCTTCGGACCTCGATGAGCGCCTGGACTTCCTTGCGACGAAGATCAGCATTTCCTCGAGCGACTGGACCTCCTCGGCGACCCTGAACTGCCTCGCGAGCACCTTCGACGAGAGCCTTGCGATGCTCGTCGACATGCTGAAGTCGCCAGGCTTCGATGCCTCGAAGCTCGAGGTGGCCGTGGCCGAGGCCATGAGCGACATGAAGAAGCGCAACGACAGCGCCTCGACGATCTCGGGCTCGGAGTGGCGCCGGCTGAGTTACGGCGACCAGCACTACCGTGGGCAGCAGATGACCGAGGCGGGCCTGAAGGGCTTCGATGCGGCGTCGATGAAGGCCATGGCCGCATCGATCTTCCACCCGGGCAACATGAAGATCGCGGTCACTGGCGACTTCGACCGCACGGTGATGCTGGAGAAGCTGGCCAAGGCGTTCTCAGGCTGGACCGCAGGCGCCGAGCAGGCCAACCCTCCGGCACCGTCCACGTCGCTCACCCCCGGCATCTTCCGCGTCGAGAAGGACATCCCGCAGGGCAAGTTCATCATCGGCTTGCCGGCGATCACGCGTGACGACCCCGACTACATCGCCTTCATGGTGATGAACGACATCCTCGGTGGCGGCGGCTTCACGAGCCGCATCACGCAGCGCGTGCGTTCGGACGAGGGCCTGGCGTACAGCGCCGGCAGCCAGTTCTCGGCCGAGGTGTTCTGGCCCGGCCAGTGGCGCGCGAGCTTCGAGAGCAAGAACGCCACCTGCGCACTCGCTGCCAAGCTCGTGCTCGAGGAGATGGCCCGCATCCGCAGTGCACCCGTGACGGCACAGGAACTCGACACCGCGAAGAAGTCGTTCATCGAGACCTTCCCCGAGACCTTCAGCAGCCGCGATGCGACCTTGGGCGTCTTCATGACCGACGAGTGGACCAAGCGCCCCGGCGACTACTGGACCACCTTCCGTGACAAGGTCGCCAAGGTCACGCCGGCCGATGTGCAGCGCGTGGCGCAGAAGTACCTCGACCCCTCGAAGGTCACGATCCTCGTGGTCGGCAAGTGGGAGGAGATCGCCAAGGGCGACCAAGGCGGCCGCGCGACGATGGCCATGCTCGAGAAGGATCTCGGTCCGACCAAGCAGCTGCCGCTGCGCGACCCGATGACGCTGGCGCCGCTGCCGATGAAGTGATCGGTCGAGGGGACCTCCCCCAAAGCCTTCATGGGCTTGCGATGGGCGCTCAGGCCGACCGGCCGAGCGCCCATTTCATTTCAGGCATCCGCAGCAACGCTCCGCAGCCAAGGAAGGCGAGACCGCCGGTCGTCGTGAGGATGGCCAGCTCCATGGCACGCTCGGTCCAGCCGTCGCCGAACTCGACCGCGATGTCGACTGCCCAGAGCACGGCTGCCATCACGCCCGCACACAGCAGCGAACGGAGCGCTGAACGCAGGACCGCTGCATCGACCCCCTGCCCGTGACGGATGCGCAGGATCCGGGCGAGCACCACGCATTGCACGACTGCACAGAAGGCTGTGGACCAGGCCAGCCCAGTCTCGCGCAGCGGCGTCCAAATGAGCGCAAGATTGAGGGCCAGGTTCATGCCGACCATGACGAGGCTCACCCGCAGCGGCGTGCGCATGTCGCCGCGTGAATAGAAGGCACGCGTGAAGACATGGTTCGCGCTGTAGGCCCAGATCGCCGGCGCATAGGCGAGGAGCGCCGCCGCCACGCGATCGGTGTCGTCGGGCGTGAAGGCAGCACCCTGGAAGGTGGTCGCCGTGAGCGGCACCGCGACGAGCATCAGTCCGGTTCCTGCACCGACGCCGATGAAGACCGTCAGCCGGACGCCACGCCGCAGGATGTCGCCGAAGGCTTCGTCATCCTTGGCTGCAGCGAGGCGCGGGAAGATCGCCGTCGCGATGGCGATGCCAAAGACACCCAGCGGGAACTCATAGAGCCGCTGTGCATAGTTGAGCGTGGTCTGCGCACCGGCCTCGAGCGGGTAGTCGAAGCCCAGGATGGTGGGACCGACGACCGCCGGCCAGCTCGCGATCAGGCTGTCGACGAAGGTGTTCAGCTGCAGCACGCCGAGGCCGAGGGCCGTGGGCACGAATCGCGTGAGCACCGTTCGGAATGACGCGGCCGCGGCCGCGGTGCGCCCGGCCGGCCAGGCGCCGGCACGCCGCAGGGCCCACGCGCTCCACGTCACCTGCAGGATGCCGGCGACCAGCACCGCCCAGGCGATCGATCGGAATGCCTCCGGACCCTCGACACCGTGCAGGTGTGCGCCGGCGAACGCCCCGGCCACCATCCCGAGGTTGAGGATGATCGGTGCCGCCGCGGTCGGGGCGAAGACCCCTCGGACCTGCAGCACCGCGCCGACAAGCGCGACCAGGCAGACCATCGGCATGTACGGCAGCATGATGGCCATGAGCTCCTGTACGAGCTCGGCATCCTCCCGGTCGAGCAGGCCCTCAACGGCCAGGAGCAACGCGATGCCCGCCGCCGCAATCACGGTCATGCCCACGGCGAATCGCCCGAAGACCATCGCGGAGAGCGCCCGTGCGCTGTCGGGGTCGTCGCGGTCCAGGCGCGCGTACTCAGGCAGGAACGCCGCGCTCAGCGCACCCTCGCCAAAGAGCCTCCTGAAGAGGTTCGGGAGCTGGAACGCGAAGAAGAATGCGTCGGTGAAGGCGCTCATGCCGAACAGGCGGCTCATCGCCGCCTCGCGGGCGAGACCGGTCACCCGGCTGGCCATCGTCATCAGGCTGACGGTCCGCGAGTCTCGTTCGAGCGTTCCAGCCATGTGGTAGGGTGATCGGCATGAAGCGCACGCTTGGTGCAATCACGGTCCTCGTGGCGTCCTGCTCGGCCCCGCCCACGCTCATGGACAGCGACATCCCCCAGTTCCCCGGCCTGCTGGGCGTGCAATCGATCGGTGTCGAGCGCCAGGATGGCCGGCTCATGCGCGGCACCTTCGT
>VGXJ01000114.1 GCA_016873375.1 Phycisphaerae bacterium | reverse complement strand
CGGCCGGCTTGAGCGCTTCCTCGAGGGCGAGCAGCGCGTAGCAGGTCACGAGTTCCGGCTTGTCTTCCTGCCATCGCGCGGTGGCGTTGACCCATGAGCCATCGGGCCGTTGTGCAGTGAGCAGGCTTTCGATGAGTTCGTTGCGCCAGTCATGGACCTTGCCCTGGGCATCGGTGATGATGCGCTCGCCATTCACGGCCAGGGCGCGGGCCATGGCGTGTCGGTAGTAGAAGAGACCCTGCGTCCCCAGGCCGGGGTTTGCCTCGAATCCCCAGTGCAAGGCAATCCAGCCGCGCGCAGCCTTCACGCGTGGATCATCAGGCGAAAGACCCGCGTACAGCAGGCTCTTCAGGCCTGCATAGGTCATGCTGCCGTAGCTGCGGAGCGTGCGCGGCGTGCCGGCGGGGAACTTCTCGCCGTAACGGCCCTCCCCGGCATCCTCGCTCGCAAAGCTCTCGCCGCCGTTGGCAGGCGTGTAGACGAAGCCGCCGTCATCGCCGCCGGCCTGGGCCCAAGATGAGGGATTGGTCACCTTCAGGTTCTGCGTCCGCGTGACGAACGCGAGCGCGCGCTGCACGGCGGGGTCGTCCTGGCTCACGCCGGCATCGTGCAATGCATCAAGAAAAAGTTGCGTATTCGAAAGATCCGGCCTGCCCCAGTTGCCGTAGCCGGCGCCGCCGTACCAGTCCTTGGTCGAGGCCAGCCCTTCGGTATGGTCCCATTGGTTCTGACGCAGCCACTCGACCGTCTGCTCGAGCATCGGCAGTTCGTCGGGGCGGTCGAGCGCGGCCAAGCCCATGGCGACGGAGGCGGCGACATAGTTGCCGAGGCTCCCAGCAGGGTCCGGAACGAACGAACCTGCAGGGAAGGCCTGACTCCGGATGAAACCAAGCGCTCGCGTGACGGCGGCGTCGTGGCTCGAGTCCGCGGCCTGCGCAAAGGCCTTGACGGCCAGGCCGGTGACCGCCGTCGAAGCAGCCTGGCTGGGTTTGGGTTGATCGGTCCCCGCCGCAGCCTTGGCCACCATCCATCCGCCCTCGGGATCCTGCGATGCCGCGAGCCACGCAAGGCCTCGGAGCAGCGCCGCGCGCGCACGCGCGTCCAGCTCGGCCGGCAGGCCACTCTCTGTCGCCGATGACGCGATCCGGTGGATTGGCGCCACCACGGGTCCAGTGGTCGACGCAACGGGTGGCGCAAGGCTCGTGATGCGATCACCCTTGATCCGCGGATCAAGCGGCACGCTCGGCTCCTGGTAGGGCGGTTCGGCGGCGAGCGCGTGTATGAGCAGGGCAACAATGGTCATAGGGTGCCGTACAGTACGGTCATGACCCTCGATTCGCTGCATTCGTCAGTCTCCCCTCGGTTGGCGATCCTCAGCCTTGCCGCCCTGTCGATGGCCTGCGAGCCGAAGGGGTCCTCCGGCCCTGCCCAGGCCACGGCAGCCCAGCCCGCCGTTGCGTTGCAAGCAACCGCCGCGACGGCCAGCGCGTCGCCAGCGGTCGTCGTCGCATCATCGCAGGAGGCCATCGATCGCCCTGCAACCGAGGTCGTTCCGCAGCCCGCCGCCGCCGCGCCCTTGATCGAGCTGGGCGAGAGCGCCGTGCTCGATGCGTCGCAACCCACGGTCTCGCCGACCTTCGGATCGATCACGGGGTGGGCGGGCAGCCGTCTCATCGTCACTGGTCCCGAGCGCGTGCGCACCGGCGGCTTCAACGGCCAGATCGCGACGTTCAGCGAGACCGACGGCACCTGGGTCGGCACCCGCGAGCTCGCCGGGATCAGCGACACCTCCGTCTCCGAGACCGTGCTGCAATCGGTCGTGGGCAACGACGACTGGCTCTTCACCAGTGCGGAAGTGCAGGGCCGAGCCGGGCAAGTCGTCGTCTGGAAGCGCGATCAGGTCGCGTCGGGCTGGAAGCAAGTGCAGCGGTTGATGCCACCGGCCACGCGAGCGGAGCCAGCCTTCGGCAGCGCGATGGCCATGGGCGATGGCTTCTTGGCCGTGAGCGCCGTCGACACTCGGTTCCGCGGGGAGCAGGGGCGATCGATCGTCGATGCTCCGCGTGTCTACCTCTTCACGCTCAAGGACGGCTCGTGGTCGGGCGCCGGCTCGCTCTCGCCCGATCCGGCTCTCAAGGCCATCTGGTTCGGCGGTGCCATTGCGGCTTCCGGGGATCAACTCGCGATCGCCAGCCCAAGGGCCTGGCAGCCGAGCCCGAAGCAGCCGGTGCAGGAATCCGGCGAGAGTGCGGTGCACGTCTACCGTCGCGGTGCCAATGGCGTGTGGGCCCTTCGGCAGTCGATCACCCCGCCTTCGGATTGCATTTGGGGTGGCTTCGGCAATCGGCTCGGTCTGCGCGGCAACGTGCTCGTCGTTCGCGCCACGGACATCCCAACTACGGCGGCTCGCATCTTCACCTACGAGGATGCAGGCCAGTGGGCACCGTCGGGCGAACTCAAGGCCAATGCCTCGAGCGGCAGCGGATTCGGGACATCGTTCGATGTGGGTGATGGCTTCATTGCCGTTGGTGACACCACGGCTGCGGCCCCGGGGGACCGACTTGGTGCGGTCACCGTCTTTGTCCCCGCGGCGGGCGGCTGGTCCGAGCGATATGTCCTCAGGCCGACAGTGACCATCCCCAATCGCCGCTTCGGCGTCGGCGTGGCCGTACGGGAGCGACAGGTTGCGGTGGGCCGCATGAAGAGTGAGGCCGAGGGCATCGAGCCCGGTGGCGCGCTGATCTTCACGATTCCTTGATTCGGGTCCTGTGGCCTCACCAAAGGCCGCTGAGTCCAGACCGCCGGATTGGAGTCGCCGGGTCCACACCGCCGGGCTCAGCCCGTCGACTTGAGCCTGCCGGGGCCTGCGCTTTGGGTTCAGTTCTCCTGGGCGCCGCCCTCTGCGGCAGCGGCGTCACTGCCACTTGCGGATGACGGTCGCACCCGTGATGGCGGCGGATGCAGCCAGAACATGGTTGGTGTATTCAGCCGGGACGGCCATCGGCCAGAGGGGATTGATCATGACGGCGACGACGGAGAGCAGGCCGCACCAGACGGCGGCGCCGTCTCGAGCCATCGCGATTGCGCCGATCGCGAGCAGCCCGAAGGCGGACCACTTGACCGCAGCAAGCACGTTGGGATCCGAGAGCCGGTCGGCCATGACGATCTGGCCGGCGAGCAGGGCGGTGGCGAGTGTGAGCAGCACGAGGACGATCTTCATGGGAGTTCCCTTGGGCACGCCATTCAGGCCGCCCGTATTGTGTATCGCACCATGAAGGGCATTGTCTTTCGGGAATTCGGCGATCTGGTGACCGCGCGCTTTGGTGAGGCCACCTGGGATGCCCTCATCACCGAGAGCAAGGTGGCCTCAGGCGGGGCCTACACGGCAGTCGGGACCTATCCGCACGAGGAAGCCGTCGCGCTGCTCATGGTGCTCTCCCGGAAGGCCGGGGTGGCGCTCGATGGCCTGCTCAGGGTCTTCGGTGAAGCCTTGTTCGGCGTGCTGGCCCAGAGGTTCCCGTTCGCCGTGGCCGGGTACGGGGAACTCTTTGCCTTCCTCGCGAACCTCGAGGGCGTGGTGCATGTCGAGGTGCGCAAGCTCTATCCGGATGCGGAACTGCCATCGTTCGTGACGCGATGGGAGGGTGATCGGTTCATGCTTGAGTACCGCTCCCAGCGTCCGTTCGCATCGCTGGCCGAGGGCTTGCTGCGCGGAGCGATCACGCACTGGGGCGGCAAGTACACGCTGGCTCGGCGTGCTCTGGACAGTGATGGATCCTGCGAGGCGATCTTCGCACTGGGGCGCACGTGATCGGCGCGGGGGGCGGCGAGGACATCGAGCTGCTGCGCCGCATGCTGGCTCGCGAGCGTGCAGCACGCGAGCAGGCCGAGATGCTGCTGGAAAGCAAGTCGCGTGACCTTCATTCCACGCTGAGCAGCCTGCAAGGCGTGGTGCGTGAACTCGATGCTGCGCGCCGTCAGGCCGAGCATCACAGTGCAGCGAAGGGGCTCTTCCTCGCCGACCTCAGCCACGAGTTGCGCACACCGCTCAATGCGGTCATCGGCTACGCCGAGATGATCGCCGAGGATTCGAGGGGGGAGCAGGTTGTCGAGGATGCCCGTCGCATCGTCGTTGCCGGGCGCGGGCTGCTCGGCCTCATCAACAATGTGCTCGACTACAGCAAGGCTGAGTCGGGCAAGCTCGAGCTCTCGCTGCAGACGGTCGAGGTGCCGGCGGTGATCGAGGAGTCGATCGCGATTGTGGTGCCCATGGTCATGGAGACCGGCTCTCGCCTGAAGGCCCAGGTCGAGCCCGGCTTCGGGATGGTCACCTCGGATCCCGTTCGGCTGCGCCAGGTCCTGCTCAATCTGCTCTCGAACTCCGCAAAGCACACCAAGCAGGGCTCGATCACGGTGAAGGCAGCGCACTTGGGCCCGGACGAGTACCGGATCGAGGTCAGCGACACCGGGCGAGGCATGGACCGCGGCCAGCTCGATCGGCTGTTCGAGCCATTCCAGCCCGTGCGTCGCGAGGATGGCATGCGGTTCGCGAGCACGGGACTGGGCATGAGCATCACCAGACGGATCGTGCTGATGCTCGGCGGAAGGATCGCCGTGCAGAGCACGGTGGGGCAGGGCACGACCGTCACGGTCGATCTTCCGGTGGCGGGACCGGGCGATCAGGGGGTTGCATGACACCAGACCAGCAGAAGCTTGCGCGCGAGCTGGCCCGACAGGCCCAGGCTGACAGCGTGCAGCATGTCCATGAGTGGCTGTGCGAACGCACCGACGATGAACTCATCCGCGAGGAAGCCAAGCGGATCCTCGCACACGAGGCCACGAGCGCCGAGTCGCCTGCAGTCCCGGCCCCACGGCGCCCTTCGGCGACGGATCCGATGCTCGGGATTGAGCTCGGAGGCTTCCGCATCGAGCGTCTCATCGGTTCCGGCGGGATGGGTCGCGTGTACATGGGCATACGCGAGGGGCAGCCGTCGCAAGCTGCGGTGAAAGTGCTCTCGCGTGGCGGCGTGACCGACATCGCCATGCGCAGGTTCCAACAGGAGTCGGCGATCCTGGCCAAGCTCGACCATCCGGGCATCGCACGGCTGCATGCCAGCGGTCTGCACGATGACGGTCAGTCGACATTCCCCTGGTTCGCGATGGAGTTCATCGATGATGGGCTCGATCTGACCGATTGGGCGGCGCGGCAATCGCTGTCGCTGCGTGGTCGGCTCGAACTCTTCGTCCGCGTCTGTGATGCGATCGCGCATGCGCATGCGCAGGGCATCGTGCATCGCGACCTCAAGCCGGGGAACATCCTCGTTGATGCACGCGCGCAAGTGAAGGTGATCGACTTCGGCATCGCGCGCGCGGCCCAGGAGGACTCGTCGCGCTTCGGCGTGCGGACCGAGACGGGCCAGCTCGTGGGAACGCTGCAGTACATGAGCCCGGAGCAGTGCCTAGGCCAGCGTGACCGGATCGATGCCCGCACGGATGTCTATGCACTGGGGATGATCCTGTTCGAACTGCTGACCGAGACCTATCCCTACGACGTGCGCGGCGTGCCGGTGGCCGAGGCCATCCAGACTGTTTCGCAGGGCAAGATCCCCGATCTTCGTGAAGCCCTGCCCGAGGCGCCCGACGCGCTGGCTGCCGCCGTGGCCCAGTGCCTGGCCAAGGATCTGGGTGCACGACACGCCGATGCCGGTGCGCTGGCGACTGCCTTGCGTGCCGTGCTGGCGCCGAGGCCCTCGACGACGACGGCTCAGCGGCCTGATGCAGCGGGCCAACGCGCAGGGGCGGGTCAGGCAGCATCTCGGAGCGCCTCGCGATCGTCCGTCACGGCGACCCCAAGGCCTTCACGCAGCACGGGGTCGTCACGCTTGATGGGTGCCGTGATCGCGCTGCTGGCGATTGCGCTCGCGGTGGCGGCGCTGGACGTGTTCGGCGTGGTCGATGTGCGCGGACTCGTATCGCGACTGTCCGGGCGCTGAGCGGCTGACTGCTGGTCCGGGCGGGACTGCACCGGAGTTTGATTCCCCGGGTTCGATGTCAGGGCTCAGTGCACCGACTGGCTCATGCGGAAGATCGGCAGCAGGATGCTCGCAGCGATGCCGCCGACGACCACGCCCATGAAGATGATCATGAGCGGCTCGATCATGCCGGTCACCGTCTTGATC
>VGXJ01000113.1 GCA_016873375.1 Phycisphaerae bacterium | reverse complement strand
GTGCGTGCGCTGGTGCACCTGGCGCAGGCGCCGCGGTCGCGTCTCTCGCGACAGATCTACAACGTCACGGCGTTCGCACCCACGGCTGCGCAGATGGAAGCGAAGGTGCGGGAGTTCTTCCCGCGTGCCGAGATCAGCTACGCACCCGTCGAGGCGCGCCAACGCATCGTCGACAGCTGGCCGATGGACCTGGACGACTCCGCCGCCCGCCGTGATTGGGGCTGGTCGCCGACGCATGGCTTCGATGAGGCCTTCCGTGACTATCTCGTGCCGGCCGTGCGGGCTCGCTACGGCTGACTGTGCACCAAGCTGCGGGAAGTTGGCCCAGGCGCAAGCTCGCTCGGCGCCGGGCCGCCGCTTCCTCGACCGCTAGAATCCAAGCATGACGACCTTGGCCGTGAATGCCTTTGAATCCCGGACCGAAACGATCCTGACGGGCCTGCGCGAGAGCGGCCAGCTCAAGATCCTGCAGACGATCGAAGGGCCGATGGATGCCACGGTGCGGCTCCGCGGATACGGCGAGGTCGCCTGCTTCTGCAGCAACAACTATCTGGGCTTGGCGAACGACCCGCGGGTGGTCGAGGCCGGCATCGAGGGCCTGCGCCAATACGGTGCCGGCACGGCGAGCGTGCGCTTCATCTGCGGCACCTTCGATTGCCATGAGCGGCTCGAGCGGCGCATTGCCGACTTTTACGGGGTCGAGAGTTCCTACACCTTCACAAGCTGCTGGAACGCCAATGAGGCGATCTTCCCCACGCTCTGTGAGCCAGGCGACATCATCATCAGCGACGAGCTCAACCATGCCAGCATCATCGATGGCATCCGCCTCGCGGCGGTCATCAAGAAGGGCTTGCACAAGACTGTCTATCGCCACAGCGACCTCGCGTCACTGCGTGCCAAGCTTGCCGAGGCGCGCGCCAACCCCGAGGTCACGGGCACGGCGTGGGTCGTGACCGACGGCGTCTTCAGCATGGAAGGCGATCTGGGCGACCTGCCGGGAATCCGCGCGCTGTGTGACGAGTACGGTGCCAAGCTCGTCGTCGACGACAGCCATGGCACGGGCGTGATGGGTCGGACCGGCCGAGGCACGCACGAACATTGGGGCTTGGCGGCATCCAAGGTCGACTACTTCACCGGCACGCTGGGCAAGGCTCTTGGCGGCGGTGCCGGCGGCTACATCTGCGGCAGCCGTGCGGCGACGGATCTCCTGGTGCAGCGCGGCCGACCCACGCTCTTCTCAAACGCCCTGCCCGCGACGATCGCCTGCAGCGCCGACAAGGCGATCGAGGTGCTGATGCAGGAGCCCGAGCGCGTCGAGCGGCTACGCCAGAATGTCGCGGCCGTGCGGCAGGGGATCGGTGGCGTGGGCTTCGAAGTCCTCAAGAGCTCGACCGCCATCTGCCCGATCATCGTGCATGACACGGCCAAGGCCATCGCCATGAGCCGCCGACTGCTTGACCTGGGCGTCTTCGTGATCGGCTTTGGCTATCCAGTGGTGCCTGAGGGCCACGCACGCCTTCGCGTGCAGGTCTCGGCGGCGCACAGGCCCGAGCACATCGATGCCCTGCTCCGGGGACTCGCCCAGCTCAAGCGTGAATTCGCCTGAACGGCCGACGACCGTACGATCCTCGAGATGCTGCTTCGACGCATCCATGACGAGTCGCTGTCGCAGGCGGCGTACCTGGTGGGCTGTCCGGTCTCGCGTGATGCGATCGTCTTTGACTGCGCGCGCGATGTCGACCGCGTGCTGAAGGTGGCCGAACAGGCCCGGCTGCGGATCGTCGCTGCTGCCGACACCCACCTGCATGCCGATTTCGTGAGTGGGCTGCGCCAACTCGTTGAGCGGCATGGTGCGCACGGCTACCTCAGTCGGGAGGGCACCGCGCCTGCCTGGGTCCAGTCATGCCCCGGGCGCACGACATCCGTGGGTGATGGCGACGAGCTGCGGATCGGCGGCGTGGTCGTCCGCGTCCTGCATACCCCCGGGCACACGCGCGAGAGCCTTTCCTTCGAGCTGGTCGACGCCACCGGTGCCGTGCGCGCGATCCTCACGGGGGACTTCCTCTTCGCGGGCGAGGTTGGTCGACCGGACCTCGGTGCACGCTCAGGCGATCGGAAGGAGCTTGAGCGCAACGCTCGCGAGCTCCAGCAGGCGCTCCGTCGGCTCGCCGACATGCCTGACGATGTCCGCATCCTGCCGGGCCACACCGCGGGCAGCCTGTGCGGCAGATCGATCTGCGCCCTGCCGCAGTCGAGCCTGCGGATCGAGCGGCAGATCAATGGCAGCCTCCGAGCGGCAGGTGACGATGGTGCGTTCATGGACAAGGTGCTCCGTGGCCTGCCGGATCCGCCTGCTTATTTCGTGCGGGTGAAACGCCGGAACATCGATGGTGCAAGCGGCGAGCTGCGGTTGCCGGATCGGCTCGACGCCGAGCGCTTCATGCACGCCGCTGCCGATCCTGCCAACGTGGTCATCGATTGCCGCGCCTGGAGCCGCTTCTGCGAGGGCTTCCTGCCCGGCTCGATCAGCGCACCGCTGGACGGCCACTTCGCCAACGCCGCAGGCAGTTACCTCGAGCAGGGCGATGCGGTCCTCCTGGTGTGCGAGGAACGAGAGCTTGAGAAGGCCGTGCGCATCCTCTTTCGAATCGGCATCGACGACTTCACAGGCTGGACCACGCCAAATGAGTTCGACGCGATTCCCGAGGATGTCTTCGACGCCGATGGGATCGAGGAGATTGGCGCCGTCGAGGCCCACCGCCGCTGGTCAGTCGGCGCTGCGTTCATCGATGTGCGTCTCTGCGGCGAGTATGAAGCCGGGCACCTACCCGATGCCATCTTTGCGCCCTTCAGTCAGTTGCCGCATCGCTTGGGTGACCTGCCCAACGATCGCGAGTTGATCGCCTACTGCCGCAGCGGCAGTCGCAGTGCGCGCGCGTGCGCGTACCTGAAGCGGCATGGGTATCGGGTGAGCAATCTGCGCGGTGGCTTCTGGCCATGGGCCGGGCGAGGGCTGCCAGTCATGTGCGGCGCACCCGCCGATCGGGCCCACTGCTGATCAGCGCACGCTGATCGTGGGCTGCACGAACTGGCTCCGCAGGCTGGCGACACTGATCTGTCCAGCGAGCGCCTGCGCCATGGCGTCGAGCTGGCGCCCCATCGCCGGCACATCCCAGTTGGCCAGCGGCGTGCCGGCGTCGGAGTTCTTCCGCAGGGCCATGTGGATCGGCATGCTGCCAAGGAAGGGCAGGCCCATCTGCTGGGCCATCATCTCAGCGCCGCCTCGACCGAAGAGGTCGTACTCCTTGCCATCGTCGCCGACGAAGTAGCTCATGTTCTCGACGACGCCGAGCACATCAATCCCGAGACCCTCGAACATGCGCACCGCGCGACGGGCATCATCCTGGGCAACGCGCTGCGGAGTGCAGACGACGACGGCACCGGTCACCGGCAGGAGTTGCGCCAGCGTGAGCGGCACATCGCCCGTACCGGGCGGGAGGTCGATGATCAGGTAATCGAGTGCGCCCCAGTCCGTCTGGGTGGCGAGCTGCTTGAAGGCTCCGTGCGCCATGGGTCCGCGCCAGACCAGCGCCTTCTCAGGGTCGACGAGCTTGCCGATGGTCATGGCCTTGATGCCGTGCACCTCGAAGGGCATCAGGATGTTGCCGCGGGCGACGGCACCGAGTTCATCGAGGCCCAGCAGCGTGGGAAGGCTCGGTCCGTAGATGTCGCCATCGAGCAGACCCACCTTGGCACCCATGCGTGCCAGCGCGACGGCAAGGTTCACGCTGATGGTGCTCTTGCCGACACCACCCTTGCCGGCACCGACGGCGATCACCTGCTTCACCATCGGAAGGGGGTTGCCGCCCTCGCGCGCCTTCTGGTTCGGCCGGCGGACATCCGCCGTGAAGTCGACCGTGACGCTTGGCGTGGTGGCGCCGATCGACGCAGCCTGTGCGGCGATCGCCGCCGTGACATCGTTGCGGATGCGGTCCTTCATGGGACAGGCTGGCGTCGTGAGCTCGATGCCCACGGTCACGGTGTGGCCCTCGATCTTGATGCCCTTGACCATCTCCAGCGTCACGAGATCCTTGTGCAACTCCGGGTCGTTGACCGTGCGAAGGGCCTGCGTGACGAGATCTGGTGTCAGGGCTGCCATGGCGATCGAGTCCCAAATGGTAGGGCTTTCATGAATCGCTGTCCCCCGGGGTGACGATCGGGCAATACCCTTCCGACACAGGGGCCACGCCCCGGAAAGCGAGCACAGCATGTTCCTGAATCGATATTTGCCCGTAGCGGCGTCCCTCTTGACCGCTGCCCTCGTCAGCCTGCCCGCCATGGCCCAAGATGCTCCAGCGAGGGGTGATGCACCCGCGCAGGACGGGGCGAAGGACGGCCAGAAGGGCGCTCGCCCCGGTGGTCGCGAAGGCATGGGGCGTCGCGCCGGCGGCGCGCAGGGGCTGATGGTCCAGTACCGCATGTTCAACGAGGCACTCAAGACTGTCGAAGGCTCGTACACCCCCGATCAGAAGCAGAAGATCGACGCGGCGCGTACGGCGTTCGACGCCAAGGCCAAGGAGTTCCAGCCCAAGATGGAGGAACTCATGAAGAAGATGATGGAAGCTCGTCAGGCCGGCGAGGCCGATCCGAAGGCGATGGAAGCGCTGAAGGAGGAAATGGCCAAGCTGCGCGAGAGTGCACCGAAGCCCGAGGAGTTCCAGGCGACCGTCATGGGCGTGCTCACGGCTGACCAGCAGACGACCGTCAAGGCCAAGATGGAAGCCATGAAGAAGGAAGCTGCTGAGAAGGGCGGCGCGGGCAAGGGTCGTGGGCAGGGTGGACCTGGTGGCCCCGGCGGACCTGGTGGCCCCGGCGGCAAGCGCCCCGGTGGCGGCAAGCCGCCCGCGGGTGAGCCCGGTGACAAGCCGGCTGCTCCGCCAGCCGACAAGCCGGTCGACTTCCCCGAGTGATCGATCGCATCACGCATGAAGCAACGCGGCGCAGCCCGAGTGGGCTGCGCCGCTGTCGTTGAAGGATTGTGCGCAATCAGGATCGTGCGGTGTTCACGAACGATCCTGGGCTGGATCAGCCGCCGCCAGTGACGACGACGTCGTCGTATTCGGTGACGAGGTTGGGCACCGTGAACTGCGGCACCGTGAAGCTGGTCAGGCCCGGGCCATCGGTCGTACTGAAGAAGATGCCATCAGGTCCAGGGGAGAAGAGGTAGTACTTGCCCTTTGCCGTGCCGTTGAGGGGATCAGTCAGTGCGTTGTTGAAGGTGCCGAAGCCGGGGTGGCGCATCAGCGCTGCAAGCAGCTGCGTGCCGTTGGTGGTGTTGTTGAGCACGCTGTACTTCACCGGATCGTTGGTGGTCGTCTGCGGTTCCGCACGGAAGTACGAGTCGCCGGTCAACCGAACGAACTGCGGCTTGGTGTTGAGCGCGGCAGCCGCATTCGAGCCGGTGCCCATCAGCGGACCCGTGCCGCGCAGCGCGCGCAGATACACAATCGGCTTTCCCCACGCATCCTTCAAGTGCGGGATACCCGCGTAGTTCACAAGCGAATCGGTGGGATTCTCGAGCTCCCCGAGATCGCTGTCCTTGGGCGTGAAGTACGAGGGGCGGTCCTTGCCCTCGACGCGGGTGCCGCGGCCGATCTGTGCCGTGTTCACCTTGATGCGCACGGTGCGCGTGCCGTCGTTGAAGGTGAGGATAGGGCTATTGTTGTTGGGATCGGCATACAACGGATCATCATCGCGCACTGCGCCACCCATCAGGTGCAGCAGCGCATTCTGCGTGCCCGTGATGGCGGGATTGGTGGTCCCCGCCAGCACGCTCTCGGGCACGATGCCGGGGTAGTAGCCCCACTCCTGGTAGAACGCGTCGCAGGCCTTTGAGAACTCGTTCATCAGGCTCTGGGTCTGCGCGACCTTCGCGCGCGCCGATACCTTGCCGAGCGCCGGCAGGAGGAGGCCGATCAGGATCACGATGATGCCGATGGCGACCAAGAGTTCGGTCAGTGAGAAGGCGCGTGCGGTGTGGTGCTTCGTCATGGGTTCCTCGGGGCGTTGCGGGCCAGACGCCCGGCGACGATCCATGCCAAGGGCAAGGACGGCGACGGGCCGATGCCTCGTCACGCTCATCCGGGGGGAGTATACGGCCGGGCCGCCGAAATCGATCCGTCAAACATGACCCTGAC
>VGXJ01000112.1 GCA_016873375.1 Phycisphaerae bacterium | reverse complement strand
ACCATGCTCGAGGCGGGCCGGCGGCTCCGTGCCTGGGCCGAGCAGCGTCGCGGCTGAAGTGGTTATCGCGCCAGGAACTCCGCGGGCTGCTCGCGTCGGGCGGTCGCCTCTAGGTGCCGGGTTGGCGGGGGGCTTGCAGCGTGAGGCGGAAACGCTATGCTTGCCGATTCCCCACTCCTGACCAAGGATTTCACCGTGTACGCGATCATTGAAGACAGCGGAACCCAGATCAAGGTTGCCAAGGGCGATGTGGTGCAGATCGATCTGCGCGAACTCGCTTCGGGCGGCAAGGAACTCACCTTTGACCGCGTGCTCGCGGTCAACGCCGGCGGCAAGGCCACCATTGGTGCGCCGTATGTGAAGGGCGCTTCGGTCGTCGCCACCGTGCTCGGCGAGGAGAAGGGTGACAAGACCATCGCCGTGAAGTACAGCCGCCGCAAGGGCTACCGCAAGAAGATCGGCCACCGCCAGGGCTACCTGAGCGTGCGGATCGAAGACATCAAGGCCTGATGCCGCAGGGGCGCCGTGTGCGCCGAACCCGGCCCGGAGCCTGAATCCGTCGAAAAATCCTGCGCCCCGTCGCACTCCTGCGGCGGGGCGCTACTCTTTGCACTTGGTCAGACGATCGCTCGTGGGGCAACCCTCGAGAGGAAAGTCCGAACACGGCAGGACACGATGGTGGCTAACGGCCACCGGCCCCGGCGCAGGGGTCAGGGACAGTGCCACAGAAAACAAACCGCCACCGCAAGGTGGTAAGGGTGAAACGGTGCGGTAAGAGCGCACCGCCCCTCTGGTGACAGAGGGGGCAGGGCAAACCCCATCGCGTGCAAGCGCAAGCAGCCCCCGCCGCAAGGCACCTGTGGTCCGCAGGATGGGGCGGGTCGCGTGCTCCGAGCTGTCCGGCAACGGCAGCCTGAGAGAAATGATCGTCACCCGCAAGGGAACAGAATTCGGCTTACGACCAGATCTGCGCCGCATGGGCCAACGCCCATGCACTTTTTGCAGTGCACCAGAGCGGCTTCCCTCAGGTCAGCTTGCCGTCATGCGCCTAAGTTTTTCTCTGAACTGAACTTGCACGGAATCTTGTCGTAGAGGTGCTCAGCCTGTGCCTCAGCGGCCTAGGCCTCGGCATCCTTGCAAACCACCACATGTTGTGGTAAATGTCCGAGAATGACGCTACAGATGGGCTGAAATCCGCAGATTTGTGTTGAGTCGGGTGGCCGACTCGTCAACAATCCTCTGTCAATTCAAGGGCAACCGGATCCCCGATTGCAGGCCTCCCACGCGGGTGTCCAACCTTGGACTGCACCTCAACGAACCCCCATGAGCATCTCCCCCAAAACCAACAGCATCCAGACGTATACCTCGCTGCTCTACCGCAAGGCGATCCATCCTGAGTTCTTCGGGATCGAAGGCCGCAACCGGATCGAGCACTGCGGCATGGAAGTCGAAGGCTGGGTGTTCAGGGGCGGTCATTGCGCGCGCTTTGCCTTCGGCAACACCGTCCTTGTCGAGGCCGTTGTCGAGAACCCCCAGACCATGCCTGAGCGGGGGCTCATGGCCTCGCTGCTTTGCAATGGCGAGCGCGATCATGAAGAGCGACTCTCGGACCATGCGATGTTCATGACGACGATCCAGACGGAGACGCTCAGCGAACACCTCTACCTGGGCACCTACAAGGAAATGGTCGCTCATGCGCGCGAGAACGATTCGCTCGCCAGCATGTGGACTGACGACGCGGGCAAGCCCAACCTGTCGCTCCTCGACATGCAGCGGCTTGGCAGCGAGCTGCACATCCAGGGCTACCACCTGCGCTCGGACTGCTCCATGGTGCTGCGAACGCAGTCCATGTTCCAGGTCGCGCTCAACGGCAAGAAGCTCGGCTGATGCAGGAATCCCGGCTGGCGGCGCAGCAGCGCGCCATGGACCGGGCCTTCGGCGTCGATCTGCTTGATCACGCGCGGTGCGTAGAAAGAACACCTGCTCCAGGAAATCCTGATCGCCCAGGGGCCAGTGGCGTGCCTGCCAGCGCGTCGGCTTCGCCTGCTGCACCGGGTTCGCTAGCACCTCGCCCAGTGCCCGTTCTCGGTGGCGCGGGAAGCGAGAGTGCGCCTCCAAAGCCCCGGCCGCTTGCTCCGCTGGGTGCAGCCCCCGGCTCATCAACCTCATCCTCTGGTGGGTCGGGTGTTGCACCCCGCTCCTCGGCGGGGGGATCAAACGAGGCCATCGGCATCGGAGGCATCGGTTGCCGCCTCGAGCTTCAGGGCGAGCGCCTCTCGCTGCTCGAAGCCCTCCGTGAGCGGCACGCCGCAGCATGTCCGCATTGCACGCGGGCCACTGGGCACACCAACCTGGTCTTCGGCGAGGGATCGCCGAACGCCGACCTCGTCTTCGTGGGCGAGGCGCCGGGCGAGACCGAGGACCAGACCGGTCGGCCGTTCGTGGGCAAGGCTGGCCAGAAGCTCGACGAGATGATTGCTGCGATGAAGCTCCGCCGCGAGGATGTGTACATCGCCAATGTGCTCAAGAGCCGCCCACCGAACAATCGCACCCCGCTGCAGACCGAAGTGGATGGTTGCGGGCCGTACCTCATCGAGCAGTTGTGCATCCTGCGGCCACGCGTGATCGTCACGCTTGGCGGGCCAGCCACCAAGTTGCTGCTCGCCACCGAAGTCGGCATCACCCGACTGCGGGGCACCTGGGGCGCATGGCAAGCGCCAGCGTGGACCGGGCTTGACCTTTCGGTGCCGGTCATGCCCACCTACCACCCGGCGTACCTGCTGCGGAACTACACCGCCCAGACCCGCGGGGAGGTTTGGGCCGACCTCCAGGCCGTCATGGCACGAATCAACGCGTAAGGCCTGCGCAGACTCGGAAGTCCTAGAATGCAGCCCAATCCCCGTCGCATGCGGGGTTTGCGACGGAATTTTCAATCCAGTGTGGAACCGATCGGTCCGTCGCTGCGGATGGATACCCGGAGGGATGGAAAAGGGAGCGGCACCAGTCCTTGAGGGAGGACCGCCGCGTCGGGAGAAACAGCAGTTTGGGTCGCGTTCCTCAAGCTCGCGACCCATGGCTTGAAGCCACTCAAGCCCCCCACGAGGAGCCTGTCGATGCTTCGCGCTCGATAGGCTCTTTTCCTTTTTGCCCAGTCATCGCGGGGTTGATGCGAAGGCGCTCAAGACGAGCGATGGCTCCGGCACGGTGTCACCACCCTGCCCAGTCACCAGCATGCTTCAGGCGTTCGTCATTCGCAGCAGGCAAGCACCGCATGGCTCACGAGCATCTGGCGCTTGTCATCGGTGACTTGGCGATAGTCCAGCAGCTCGAGGCCGCCTTCGCACGCTGCACGCATGGCTGTGAGCGCACCGACGATCATCCAGCGCTGCGCGTTGTCCTGCCGTAGAGCCTCGATCAGTTCCTTGCCGCCGCGGTCGCCGCGGATGAAGAGCGCCAGCAGGTCGCGGTCGCGCTTCTCAATCGCATCCTGATGCTGCTCGTTGATCGGGGCAGGGTCGCCGAACTGCGCGCCAACGTGGCTCAGATCGCCGCTGGCGACGATGAGCGTGCGCCCGGTCCATTCGCCCACGAGGTCCGTGAGCGCCGAGCAGAACTCCGCGTGCGACACGCGCGCGCCATCGTCGGAGAGCAGGGGATTCAGCGGGTTGGGCAGCAGTGCGGCGACAATCGGCACATCGCCGAGCACCGACTGCATCCACGGCAACTGCGACTGCACCGTTGCATCCGTGAAGAAGTCGAGTTCGTCCTTGAGCAGCCGATCACCAAGCCGCGACACGAGGCTGTCGATCGCGGCGGCATCCGCGCGCACGACACCGAGCGGCGTCTCGAAGCCATGACGGCTCATGACAACGCCATCACCGAGGCCCGAGAGATTGCTGCCGATGATCACGACACGGTCAGGCTTGGGGCCGCCGGCAACGGACTTCCATGCCATGGCGTAACTACCCGCGGCCTGGCCGTAGGCCATGCTGGGCACCACGAGGCCAGTGACAGAAGATTCAAGTTCGGGATCCTCGGCCTCGCGGAGGGCTCCTTCGAGGTTGGCCTTGGCTTCGGTCGCATCCTTGCCCGCCATGGCCGAGGCGCCGATGGGGAAGTGACCAGCGGCGGCCACGCGCTCGAGCACCTGCTGCTCGAACCGCTCGGAGGTCGGCCCCCACAGGAGGCCGGACTCATCCAGCCGTTGCACGAGCTGCTGGAGGAAGTCGACTGGAGCCTTGGTCTGTTCAGAAATCTCCTCGAGGGTCCGTTCGCCCTGGAAGAGACCCAGGAGCGGGAACACCTGTGCCGGAATGACCAGCATCTGCTCAGTCATGGGGACCGGGTTGCGCAGCGCCACGACCTGCTGTCCTTGCTGGTTGCCCGCGAGGGGCTGGAACGGGCGGATATGCGGACGTTGCAAATGGTCCGGGGTGGCGGGTGCGCTCATGGAACAGGCATCATACTGCGCTCTGTCGCAATTCTCTTGAACTCGGTTCGTTCCATGCCGATAGACGGTCGTCGTCTGCTGCACCCGAAGCGGGTACAGTTGACGATCCCACGACCGCCTAGGAGAACACCCATGACACTCGCTTTTCCGTCCATCCTTGCCGCAGTGCTCACGGCCCTCGCGCTAGCTCAGGCGCCCGAAACGACCAAGCCCACTCCACAGGCGCCGCCTGCAGATGCTCCTGCACAGGCCATAGACCCTGAGACTGCTCCGGCCGATCTGCTCGGCACCACCCGCAAGGTGCAGGGCACGGCGATCAAGCCAACGGAGGGCGCACTCACCGGCCCGCCGCCGATCCGGTTTGAGCCCGAATTGCTCAACCTCGGCGAGATGCAGGCTGAAGTGCCCAAGACCGGCAAGATCAAGATCTGGAACATCACCGACAAGCCAGTGAAGATCACGCGTGCGATCCCTGGCTGCGGCTGCACCACAGCGCAGGCACCGACCGATCCGATCGAGCCGGGCAAGTTTGCCGAAATGGACATCACGCTCAAGCCCGCGGCCAAGCAAGGCATCAAGCTGAGCAAGAAGGTCACCTTCCAGGTCGAGGGGCACGCACCGGTCATCCTCACCGTCGAGGGTGATGTCACTGCCTATGTGACGATCTCGCCCGACATCATCGACGCCCCGAAGGATGAGGCGCTCCTGACGACCGACACGGAGATCCGCCTCGCTTCGGCAGACGGCACCGCGTTCAAGATCACCTCGGTCAACCCGCCCATCATCAAGAATGTGCCCGAAGCCGCAGGCACCGAAGCGCTGCTCAAGGTCGACTGGTCGAAGTGGCAGGAAATGGGCCGCACCATCAAGATCACCTTCACGACCGATCACCCCAAGGCCCAGACCATGAGCGTCATGGTGAAGCGGCCCTTCAACGCCGCCGATGCAGCCAACGCCAAGGCGCCGCCGGTGGCCAAGCCCATGAGCTCGCTCATCATGGCGGCGCGCGATGGCGACGCTGCCAAGATCAAGGAAGAGCTCGCCAAGGGTGGTGCACTCGTCGACGAGCTCGACACCGGCAGCGGCCGTACCGCGCTGATGTGGGCCGCCAAGGGCAACAAGGTCGACGCCGTCAAGGCGCTGATCGAGGGCAAGTCGAACGTCAACGCCAAGGATCGCACCGGCAAGACGGCACTGACCATCGCTGCCGAGAGCAAGTCCCTCGACGCGACCAAGCTCCTCATTGCCAGCGGTGCCGATGTCGCTGCGCGCGATCAGATCGGCGGCACGCCGCTGACCTGGGCCTCGGGCATGGGCTCCGTCGAGACGGTGACCGCGCTCGTCGATGCCGGCGCCGACATCAACATCATCGATGCGAACGGCCTCAGCCCGCTTCTGTGGGCGGCAGGCATCGGCAGCCCCGAGACCGTCAAGTTCCTGCTCGACCGCAAGGCAAACATCGCGGTGGCCGACAACATCACCGGCGACACGCCGCTCATGCGTGCAGCGCGCAGCGGCAAGCCCGACAGTCTCAAGATGCTCATCGGCGCTGGCGCAGATGTGAACGTGGTCAACAAGCAGGGGCTCACGCCGCTACTCGTGGCTGCGCAGAGCGGTACCCCGGAAAAGGTCCGCATGCTGCTCGACGCCAAGGCCGACCGTGCCGCCAAGGGGCCGCTCGGCAAGAATGCGCTCGAGATCGCCAAGGCCCGCTCGGATGACAATGGCAAGGCCATCGCTGCCATGCTCGAAGCCAAGTG
>VGXJ01000111.1 GCA_016873375.1 Phycisphaerae bacterium | reverse complement strand
ATCCGCACGCTCATGATGCCCTCCGCAGGATGATGGCGGCGCTCTGCCCGCCGAGGCTCGTGGTCAGGACCAGCACGGAACGCAGCGAAGCAGGTCGCGACGCCGCGGCAGCGGCATCGAGGCCCGGCGTGGCAGCGGCGTTCAGCCGTGCGGGAATCGACTGGGTGATCAGCATCTGCACGCCGACGCAGGCCGCGAGCGCACCGGTCCCCGCGCCGCAGAAGCCGGCATTGGGCACGACCGTCGCGATGGGCAGCGTGGACAGCCGCGAGCCGAAGGTGCGCTCAAGCGCAGCACGCTCGCCGGCATCCACATCACGCACGGCACATCCGGTCGGCACGATCGCGTCGATGTCGCCGGGCTTCATGCCGGCATCCTCGAGCGCCGACTCGATCGCCGCGGCTATGTCTTCGCCGCTCTGCGAGAGATCCATGCCCAGGGTGTCGGCGCAGACCGATTGACTGGCGCCGAATCCCACCAAGTGGGCCAGCGGTGCCTTGCCGCGACGCGCTGCAGAATCGGCTGATTCGACGACCAGGATCCCCCCGCCCTCGCCCAGCACCGAGCCGGAAGCATGGGCATCGAAGGGGCGGACGAGTTCGGGGCCCTGCCCATCTGCGGGCATGGCGCACAGACGTCCGCTGTACCAGTAGCGCATCAGCCCCATCTGGTTCACGCGGCTCTCCGCGCCACCCGAAAGGCACGCGTCCGCATCGCCTCGGCCGATCACGCGCATGCTTTCGCCAAGCGACAGCAACGCACTGGACTCGCCGCAGGTGATCGTGTTCGACGGCCCCTGGCAATCATGGATGATCGTCACATGGCACGCCAGCATGTTGGGCAGGTACTTCAGCAGCCACAGCGGCGTGAGGTTGTTCATGCCGACCGTGCCCCATGTACCGAGGTCGACGGAGCCATCGGCGTTGGTGCTGGTCACGAGGGCCGACGTCAGTTCATCGATGTCGGCCGCGATGAGGCCGGCGCCGATGTGCGCGCCGAAGCGCTCAGGCGGAATCGTGACCGTGGTTGCGCCCTCGGTGCCCCGGGTCACCAGGCCCGCGCTCTGCACCGCCATGTGTGCGCCGGCAACCGCGATCTCGATGTCGCGAGCCATGACCTTCGTGCCCTTGCGGTAGCTCTTGGGCACGAGCGTGCGCACGTCGAAACCTTCCGGCAGCACGCTCGCGAACGGGCACCCGAAGGAACCCGTCTCGAAACGATCGATGCGGCGGATGGCACTCGTGCCTGCGGTCAGGGCCTGCCAGAACGGCTCAAGGCCCACGCCGAGGCCGCACACCGGACCGAGGCCGGTGATGACGACTGGTGTAGCGCTTCGTCCCATGGGAGCGCCGGAGGATACCGGGCCAGAGCGATCTGGTTTGGGGAACTCGCTCAGCGTCCCGCGCGAAGGTGGCGCGCCAAGAGCAATGAGAGTTCAAGCGCCTGCTCTGCGTTGAGGCGCGGATCGACCGCGCTGCGGTAGGCGCGAGCCAGATCGACATCGCCCAGGCCGCGCGATCCGCCGGTGCACTCGGTGACATCGTCGCCGGTGACCTCGATGTGCACCCCGCCCAGGTGCGTGCCGCACGACGCATGGACCTCGAAGGCACGCTCGAGCTCCACCATCACCTTGGCGAAAGCGCGTGTCTTGACCGGGCGCCCCGCACCGGCACCATCAGTGGGGACCACCGTCTCGGTGTTGCCGTGCATGGGATCGCAGATCCAGAGCCCCGGCCATCCCGCAGCCTGCACCGCGCACAGCACGGGTGGGAGCCCCTCTGCAATCCGGTCAGCGCCGAACCGATGGATCAGCGTGACGCGCCCGGGCTCGCGATGCGGATCGATCGCCTCGAGCGTGCGCACGAGCGCCGCGGGCTCGGTCGCCGGCCCGACCTTGATGCCGATCGGGTTCGAGAGCCCTCGTGCGTACTCGACGTGCGCGCCGTCGGGCTCGGCCGTGCGCATGCCGATCCAGGGCAAGTGCGTGCTGAGGTTGAACCAGCCGTCGCGCCGAGGGACCTGCCGCGTGAGCGCCTGCTCGTAGGGCAGGACCAGCGCCTCGTGGCTCGTGAAGAAGTCCACGCGCGTCAGCGCGGGATGGTCCTCGCCGGTGAGCGTGCGCGCGAACTCGAGGCTTGCACGGATCTCGTGCACGATGCGCTCGTACTCATCGCGCGACGGACTCGCGTGCGCGAAGGACAGGTCCCACTGCTCCGGATGATGGATGTCGGCAAAGCCGCCGTCGACGAGCGCGCGCACGAAGTTCAGCGTGAGCGCCGCGCGTTCGTAGCCACGCAGCAGGAGTTCGGGGTCGGGCCGGCGCGCTGCGGCGCTGAACTCGCTGCGATTCACGTTGTCGCCGCGGTAGGCCGGCAACGAGACGCCGTCGCGCACTTCGGCATCGGCCGAGCGTGGCTTGGCGTACTGGCCAGCCAGGCGCGCCAGCCGCACCACGCGACGCCCCGAGCCGTGCACGAGCACCAGGCTCATCTGGAGCAGGATCTTGAGCTGTGCGGTGATGGCATCGGGCCTGCACTGCGCGAAGCTCTCGGCGCAGTCACCCGCCTGAAGGACGAACGCCTCGCCACGCGCCGCGGCCGCAAGCTGCTGCTTGAGCGCCAGCACTTCGCCGCTCGTGACGAGCGGCGGCAACGCGGCAAGCTCGGCGAGCACGGCCTCAAGCGCTGCGCGATCGTCGTACGGAGGCTGCTGCGCCGCCGACTTATCCATCCACGATGAAGGTGTCCATGCAGTCATGAATGCGGGCGACAGGACTTGAACCTGCACGGGAGTTACCCCACGGGAACCTAAATCCCGTGCGTCTGCCAATTCCGCCACGCCCGCGGCGTCCGTAGCATCCTAAGCCAGCGGCCGAGGCCGCATCGAAGCCATGCGACGGTTCTTCGCCATCTCCCTGATGCCCCTGCTTGCACGCTTGCTGCTGGCGCTCGCGCTCGCACCGGCTGGCTACCGCGACGCCTTCGGCGTGCGCGTCTTCACGCCGAAGGAAACCGCGCAGCTCGTCGAACTCGGCTACGACATCGGCCAGGAGGGCGTGGTCCCGGGCACGACCGTCGACCCGGAAACGCTCGATCCCTTCCAGGCGCCGCGCTGGCTCGGCAAGGCACTCGACCTGCATGCACTGAAGGTGGTGCCAGAACCCCTGCAGGTTGCACTCTGGGAGTCGGTGGCGCGACTGGTTGCGGGCACGCTGCTCCTGATCGGTTTCCTCAGCCGCCTGTGGGCCGCCGCGATGCTCGCTGCCATCGGGACGCAGTTCGCGCTCGGCCCGGCGCGCGCGATGGCGGAGAGCCTCTTCTACAGCCTCGAGCCCGGCGAGTACCAGGCTGGATTCGTCTCGCTCGCGCTTTGCGCGCTGGCCTTGAATGTGCTGCTCGTCGGCGCGGGCGCGCTGAGCATCGACCGCGCAGTCTTCGGCGGCACCTCGACGAACGAAGACGCGTGATCCCGCCTCTGCCGGCCGTCACTCCTTCATCTGACGGAGTTCGTTGCGCAAGATCGCGGCAAGCTCGTAGTTCTCGCTGACGATCGCCGCGCGCAGGCGCTCCTCGAGCTCGGCACGCTGGCTGCTGGGCAGCCGCGGTACGAGCATGTCACGCATCGATCGAAGGATCGCCACCTCGGGACTGGCCTCGAAGCGGTTGCGCTGGCCGATCATGGTGTACGCGTCACGCACGGCAGCCAAGCCTGCATCGAGGGCGGCCAGCGCCCCTTGGTGATCCTTGGCCTGCAGCGCAGCAGCCGCCTCGGCGCGCGTGCGGGTCACGACCAGCCCAAGGCGGAGCTGCTCGAACGCAGCGCGATCCTCGGGGCGAGCCGCCCGCTCGCGAACGACCTCGATGAGTTCGAGGTTGCGATGGCAATCGCGCGCGGCAAGGCCCGGGAACCCGGCCATCATCAGCGCCGTGGCGCGCTGCTGGTAGAGCCCGGCTTCCTGGCGGAGCGCTTCAAGGCGTTCTGGTGCAAGCGGATCGGGTGCCGGGTCCTCGCGAAGGAGGTCCAGAAGGCTCTCCCGCCCCCCTGGGCGCAGTCCATCAGGGCGACCGTCCATCTCCATTTGGAGGACGCCCAGGTCCAGGCGCACCTGGACCTTGTGGCGGCCATCGAGCCCCGGAACCACGCGCACTCGCGGCGTGGAGGGTTCGAGAGGCCAAGAAGACAAGAGACCGGACAGATCGTCCATGGCGTGATCGTAGCTCCGATGCGCCCGGATCCAAGCGGAATGCCGCTCAACACGCCGCCTGCACAGGTTTGGCGGCAGACTGCCGGGAATCCCCTTGCCACGGTACCCACTCCTGCGCCTACCATCGACGGTCCATGGCGCGGTCAGAAGTCCAGTCCGAGCTCCAGTTGTACCTGCGAGAGGTCAACGAGACTGCCCTGCTCACACCCGAGGAGGAGAGGACTCTCGGCTGGCGCATCATCAACGACGGCTGCCTGCAGTCGAAGGAGCGGATGATCAAGGCGAACCTGCGCTTGGTCATCGCCATCAGCAAGAACTACATCAATCGCGGGCTCACGCTGCCTGACCTCATCGAGGAAGGCAACATCGGCCTCATCCGCGCGGTCGAGGGCTTCGATCCTGCGCAGGGTGCGCGCTTCAGCACCTACGCGAGCTGGTGGATCAAGCAGGCCATCAAGCGAACGCTGATCAACGCCGTCCAGCCGATCCACATCCCGGCCTACATGGTCGAATTGATCGCCCGGTGGAAGGACACCTCGCGCAAGTTCGAGGAGAAGAACGGGCGCAGCCCGAGCCTGCAGGATCTCGCGAAGGAGATGAAGCTCCCGGTCAAGAAGCTCGTCATCATCCGCCGCGCGGTGAAGGCGTATCAGGCTCCGAGCCAGGCTCCCATGGGCGAGGACGGCGTGGCGATGGACTTCGGGGACCTCTTCGAGGACACCCGTGGGAAGCAGCCCGATCTCGAGGCGAGCGAGAACGAGGATTTCAAGATCATCCTGAAGCTGCTCGACTCCATCGACGAGCGCGATGCCCGTGTCTTGCGCCTGCGCTTTGGCCTCGAAGGCCATGAACCCTTGACCCTCAAGCAGATCGGCGAGATCGTGGGCCTGACCCGCGAGCGCGTGCGCCAGATCGAGGTCGAGGCCCTGCGGCGGCTCAACCAGCAGCTGCACGACGACAAGCCCACGCGGTTCTTCCGCGGGCAGTCGGCGTAACGAGATCAGCCGGCCCAGGCCGGACCACCCAGCCCGCACAATCAAGGCCGGACCATGGGGGCCAGTCCATCCAAGCTGGGCATCGAGCCGTCACGCGGCACAGGTTGCGGCATGCCCTGCAACGGCAGCCACGATCGGCCGACCTCAAACGGAGCGCGATCAGGACCGCGTCGCCGAGACGAACGGCATCTTCGTGACCGTGGCGGTAGCGCTCTCGCGCCCCAGGTCCACGCTGAGCGCGGTACCGACCTCGGCCAGCGCAGCATCGACGAACGCCATCGCGATCGGCTTGTCGAGCGTTGGGCTCAGGCACCCGCTGGTCACGCGGCCGGCCACATCGTTGCCGTGCTTGACCTGCATGCCCTGCCGCGCGCTGCGACGGCCATCGAGCACCAGGCCCACGAGCTTTCGCGCAGGACCCGCCGCCGCGATCCGCTGCAACGCATCCTGGCCGATGAAGCGGCCAGCCCGCTCGTCGTCCTGGCCCTTGTCGAGCTTGACCGCGAAGCCGAGCCCCGCGCTGATTGGGTCGGTCTCCTCGTCGATCTCGTGGCCGTAGAGCGGCATGCCGGCTTCCATGCGCAGCGTGTCGCGCGCGCCGAGGCCGATCGGCTTGACCACGCTGTCCGCCTGCCCTGCGTTCTTCAGGAACATGCCCATCGCGAGCTGGGCCGTGCCCGCACCGAGGATCACCTCGACGCCGTCCTCGCCGGTGTAGCCGGTGCGGCTCACGATGAGCTTGACGACGATCAGGTTCTTCTGCGTGAAGCGGTAGCGCTTGAGGTTGGGGATTTCGCGGCTCATGCCCGCGATCAGGTCCATCGCCTTGGGCCCCTGCAGCGCGCACATCGCGGTGGATTCGGTCTGGTCATCGAGCTTGAAGACCATGTCGGCCTTCACTGCAGCGAAGTGCGCCAGGAGCTTGGCGCGGTTGCTCGCGTTGCACACCACGAGGAAATCGCTCTCGTCCATGCAGTAGACGATGATGTCGTCGAGGCAGCCGCCCCGCTCGTTG
>VGXJ01000110.1 GCA_016873375.1 Phycisphaerae bacterium | reverse complement strand
GCACCGCCACTGAAGGTCGTGGCGACGACCGGCATGATTGCCGACACGGCTCGTGCCATCGGCGGCCCTGCGGTCTCCGTCACGGCGCTGATGGGGGAGGGCGTCGATCCGCACCTTTACAAGGCATCGCCCGGTGATGTGCGGCTCATGACCGGTGCAGGCCTGCTCCTGTGGAATGGCTTGCATCTGGAGGGTCGGCTGGGTGATGCGATCGCCAAGCTGGGCTCGCGCGTGCCGGTGGTGTGCGTGACCGATGCCATGCCTCAGGATCGCCTGCTGCGATCGACAGGTGCAGGCCCGGAGCCCGATCCGCACGTTTGGTTCGACCTGGCGCTGTGGCGGTTCGCCTGCGAGCGCATCCGTGATGCCATCATCGAGCATGCACCCGAGGCAGCCGACGCGGTGCGGGCACGCTGCGCCTCGCATCTGGAACTGCTTGACGCAGCCAGGGGCCATGTGCAGGCGGTGGTGGCCTCGATCCCCGCAGAGCGTCGGCTGCTGGTCACGGCACATGATGCCTTCGGCTACTTCGGCAGGGCCAATGGAATCGCGGTGCGCGGCATCCAAGGCCTGTCGACCGACAGCGAAGCCAGCCTGCGCGAACTCAATGCCCTCGTCGACCTGATCTGCGAGCGTAAGGTGCCGGCTGTCTTCATCGAGAGCAGCGTGCCGCGCAAGACGGTCGAAGCCCTTGTGGAGGGGTGCAGCGCGCGTGGGCATGCCGTCACGATCGGCGGCGAGCTGCTGAGTGATGCGATCGGTGCCTCGGGCACTGAGCAGGGAACGCATGTCGGCATGGTGGTGCACGATGCCGAGGTCATTGCTCGGGCGCTCGGCGGCATCGTGCCTGCGCGGCCCGCTCTGCTCGCAGTCTGGCTCGATGCGGCTGCGGGGAAGGCCCCGTGATGCAGGAAGCCCTTGCCCTTTCTGGGGTTTCAGTCGCCTACCGCGATGAACTTGTCCTGGAGCGGATCGACGCGCACATTCCCGTGGCATCGATGTGCGCGATCGTCGGCCCCAACGGAGCCGGCAAGAGCACGCTGATCAAGGCAGCGCTCGGTCTGGTGCCGCTCGTGGCCGGACGCGTGACCGTGCTCGGCGGCACGATGGCACAGCGGCGCGCGCAGGTGGGCTACGTTCCGCAGCGGGAGTCGGTCGACTGGGAGTTCCCCATCAGCGCGCTCGATGTCGTGCTGATGGGGTCGTACGGCCGGCTCGGCCTCCTTGGACGGCCGGGCCGGACTGAGCGCACTCAGGCGATGGAGTGCCTTGAGCAGGTTGGTCTCGTGGCGATGGCCGATCGTCAGATCAGCCAGCTCAGCGGCGGCCAGCAGCAGCGCATCTTCCTGGCACGAGCGCTCATGCAGCGCGCACAGCTCTACCTGATGGATGAGCCCTTTGCGGGCGTCGATGCGGTCACGGAGAGCGCCATCATGCAGGTCCTCGATGCACTCCGACGGCGCGGCTGCACGATCGTGGCCGTGCACCATGATCTCTCGACCGTCCGCGAGTGCTTCGATCATGTGCTGCTCCTGAACAAGCGCCTGATCGCTGCGGGCCCCGTGGCGACCGCATTCACGGGCGATGCGATCCATCGCACCTATGGAGGCCGGCTGACGGTGCTCCCTGATGCGGCGTACGAGTCCCGGACCGCCTCGGCAGGCGACTGACATGGCTGAACTCCTCCGACTGATGTCGCTGCAGGATTCGAGCACCCGGGTGGTCATGATGAGCACCGCCGGGCTGGCGATCGCGGCAGCCTTGGTCGGCACGCTGGCCATGCTTCGTCGCCGCGCACTCGTGGGCGATGCCGTCGCGCATGCTTCGCTGCCTGGCATCTGCCTGGCGTGGTTCGTGGCCGGTGACCGCAGCCTGGCCGTGCTGCTGCTCGGTGCATTGGTGCTTGGACTGGCCTGCATGGGCACCATGGCGCTACTGCAACGGCTCGCCAGGACCCGCGAGGACGCCACGACGGCCATCGCGATCAGCGGCTTCTTCGGACTGGGCATCGTGCTCTCGCGCATGATTCAGAACCAGCCCAGCGGCAATCGTGCAGGGCTCGACGGATTCCTCTTCGGCAAGGCCGCGAGTGCGGTGGCGAGCGATGCATGGCTGGTGCTCGCCGTAGCAGGCATCGTGGTGGTGCTCGTGCTTGGGCTGCGCAAGGAGTTCGGGCTGCTCTGCTTTGATCGGGACTTTGCGGTGGGCCTTGGCCGGCCGGTGCATCGGCTCGACGGGCTGCTGCTCGTGCTGGTGGCGCTCGTCACCGTGGCCGGGCTGCCCAGCGTAGGCGTGGTCTTGGTGGTGGCGCTGCTCGTCATCCCGGCGGCAGCGGCGCGTTGCTGGAGCTCATCGCTGGGTGCGATGCTCGCCATCTCGGCTTTGATCGGCGCAGCGAGCGCCATCATCGGCACGGGCTTGAGTGCGGTGCTGCCTCCACCGAGTGGCGCAGTCGGCGGTGGTTGGCCGACGGGTCCGATGATCGTGCTCACGGCAGCCGTGCTCTTCGTACTCAGCCTTCTTCTGGCGCCGGAGCGCGGTGTGTTGATCGCGATGTGGCGTCGACACCGACGGCGCGCCGCCGATGCCTCGATCGTCAGGAGCGCTCGATGATCGATCCATCGATCCCGCCTGAACCGTGGCTGAGCAACGACGACCTCTGGACGATGGCGACAGCGGTCCTCGCGAGCGTCGCGTGCGGGCTCGTGGGCTGCTGGCTCGTGCTGCGACGGCTGTCGCTCCTCGGTGATGCGATCAGCCACGCCGTCCTGCCTGGGATCGCGGGTGCGTTCCTGCTCACAGGCACGCGCGATGTACTGCCCATGCTGACGGGCGCCACGGTGATCGGCATCGCCACGGCCTTCATCTCCTCTGCGCTCGGCCGCTTTGGACGCGTGGACCGGGATGCGGCCTTGGGGGTCACCTTCACCTCACTCTTTGCGCTCGGTGTGGTCATGATGTCGCTGGCTGCGCGCCAAGTCGATCTTGATCCAGGCTGCGTGCTCTACGGCCTGCTCGAGTTTGTGCCGTTCGACACGGTGGATCTGCTCGGTGTGCAGGTCCCTCGCGCCGGGGCATGGCTCGGTGGGGCGCTCGTCATCGACGTGATCCTGATGATGGCGTTCTTCAAGGAGCTGCGAGCGACGAGCTTCGATCCTGCACACGCGGCAACCCTTGGGCTTCGCGTGGGGCTTGTGCATCTTGGGCTGATGGCGGCAGTCGCGGCCAACACGGTGGTGGCGTTCGAGGCTGTGGGCTCGATCCTGGTGGTCGCCATGCTCGTGGCACCCGGCGCCACCGCACGGCTCTGGACCGATCGATTGGTGCCCATGCTTTGGCTGGCGTCAGCCATTGCAGTGTCGACGGCCATCGTGGGCTACCTCGCTGCGCTTGAACTCAACACATCGGCCGCCGGCATGATCGCCACCATGTCGATGGTGGGCTATCTCGGCTCTGCCGGGATCGTGTCGGCGCGCGGTGCGTTGCGTCGCTCCGCATCGCGCGCCTCCGCGGTGCTCACGATGCCGCAGCCACGATCCGATCGACTGTGATGCCGTAGTGCGCATAGAGCACAGGTGCGGGCGCGCTGGCTCCGAAGCCATGCACACCAACGAAGGCGCCCTCGCCACCGATCCAGCGATCCCAGCCCAGGCTGGATCCAGCTTCCACGGCCACACGGCGCGTGATCGCCTTGGGGAGCACCGACTCGCGGTAGGCGACATCTTGCGCTGCGAAGACCGTCATGCACGGCATGCTCACCACGCGCGTGGGGACGCCTGCGGCCTCGAGCCGATCGGCAGCCTGCAAGCACAGGTGCAGTTCGGTGCCGGTGCCGATCAGGATGGCCTTGGGTGCCGTGCTCGCTTCACGCAGGATGTAGGCACCGCGGGCGCAGCCGGCTGCCGGAGCAAGGACCGTGCGATCAAGCGTGGGAATGTCCTGTCGCGACAGCACGAGCATCGACGAACCGTGCGTGTTCAGCATCGCCTGGCGCCAGCATTCGGTGACTTCGTTGGCATCGCCCGGCCGCCACACGCTCAGGTGCGGCATGGCGCGAAGGCTCGCGAGCTGCTCCACGGGTTGGTGCGTCGGGCCATCTTCGCCAAGGCCGATCGAATCGTGGGTGAAGACCCAGACCACGGGAAGCTCCATCAACGCGCCGAGGCGGATCGCGGGGCGCGCGTAGTCGGTGAAGCAGAAGAAGCTCGCGCCATAGGACCGCAGCCCCGACAGTGCCATGCCGTTGCACGCGGCGGCCATCCCGAACTCGCGAACGCCGAAGTGGATGTTGCGTCCACCGGGGGTGTTCGACTGCATGCCCGGCTCGCCATCGATCAGGGTCTTCGTGCTCGGTGCCAAGTCGGCGGAGCCTCCGACGAGCCACGGCACGCTCTTGGCGACTGCATTGAGCACCTTGCCACCGCTGGCCCGCGTGGCCATGCCCTTGACATCTGCAGGGAAGATGGGCAGTGCCGTGTCCCAGCCTGCAGGCAGCGATCGATGCATGATGCTGTCGAGTTCTGCCGCGAGCGCGGGGTGCTTCACGCGATAGGCCTCGAAGCGGGCTTGCCATGCTGCATGCGCCGAGCGGCCGCGCGCGCCGAAGACCCCATCCATGCGCTCACGGACCTCACCCGGCACCAGGAACTGTGCGTCCTCGGGCCAGCCGTACACGCGCTTGGTTGCCTTGATTTCGTCTTCGCCAAGGGGCTCGCCGTGCGCGGCGTGCGAATCCTGCTTCTTGGGGCTTCCCCAGCCGATGTGCGTGTTGACGATGATCAGTGTGGGGCGGTCAGTGCTAGCCCGTGCGCCGTCGAAGGCCACGCGCAGCGACGGCAGGTCGTTGGCATCGGCCACGCGAAGCACGTTCCAGCCGTGGCCCTCGAAGCGCTGGCGCACATCCTCGCTGAACGCAAGATCCGTGTGCCCCTCGATCGTGATGCGGTTGCTGTCGTAGATCCAGCAGAGGTTGCCGAGCTTGAGGTGGCCGGCGAGCGATGCCGCCTCGGCGCTCACGCCCTCCATCAGGCAGCCATCGCCGCAGATCGCCCACACGCGGTGCGCGATGAGTTCGAACTCGGGACGGTTGTATCGGCTCGCCATCCAGCGCTCGGCCATCGCCATGCCCACGCTCGTCGCGATGCCTTGGCCCAGCGGCCCGGTCGTGACTTCGACACCGCTCGTCATCCCAAACTCGGGGTGACCCGGGGTCCGGCTGCCGAGCTGGCGGAACGCCTTGATCTGGTCCAGCGAAACCGCTTCGTCGCCGGTCGGCTGCCCGTGGCGATCGAGTTGCTTCACGCCTGCCAGGTGCAGGAGCGCATACAGCAGCATCGAGGCGTGACCGTTCGAAAGCACGAATCGATCCCGATTGACCCAGTCCGGGCGATCGGGGTCGAAGGTGAGTTCGTCCTGGAAGAGCGCCCAGCCGACCGGTGCCAGGCCCATTGGCGCACCGGGGTGGCCGGACTTGGCCTTTTGAACCCCGTCCATGGACAGCGTGCGGATCGTGTTGATCGCAAGGGCATCGATGGCGGGGACCGAGGCGGGCGTGCCGGCCTGGACGGAGTCGAGCAGCGTGGAGGTCATCATGGTGGTCATGGTGCACTGTACGCCGGGCGGCGCTGTTGACGCATGACACGGGCAAGCGTCTACTGCTGGAATGAGTCGCCTGAAGACGATGGCTGTCACGAGCCCGAAAGCCTGGGTGACCATGACGGCCCCAGTCCGGCTCGAGATGCTTGAGGCGCTGCGACTGCTGGGGCCGTGTGCGATTGCGGACATCGCCACGATGCTGGATCGGCCTGCTGATGCGCTCTATCGCCACATGGACAAGCTCGTTCGGCTCGGAGCGGTGCGCGAGCTCGAGCAGCGCAAGGCCGGGCCAAGGCTCGAGCGCACCTACGATGTCGTCGCCGACTACATCTATCCCGGGTTTCGCGATGGGGGCAGCAAGGCTGCGAACCAGGCGTACAACCACACCGTGAAGGTGATCTGCAAGATCGCCAGCCGTGCCAGTCGCGATGCGGCAGCCAGCGGCCAGCTCAAGTTCAGCGCCGAGGCGCGTACGCTGGCGGCGCTTGTGCATCACGGGTGGCTCACGCCGACGGAATTCGTGCGGGCGCGTGAGCTGCTCATGGAACTGCAGGCGCTCCTGGGTGCCGGGCGCCGGCGGCCCGATGCGCGGCTCTACGTCATCGCCTCGATGCTCCTGCCAGTGGTGCGCAAGCGTGGTG
>VGXJ01000109.1 GCA_016873375.1 Phycisphaerae bacterium | reverse complement strand
CGGCAGGGCCACCTCTTCCAGAACCCCTTCTACTACATCGAGTACGGCATCGCACAGCTCGGCGCCCTGCAGCTCTGGCTGCAGGCACGGCGCAACGCGGGCACGGCGCTCGATGCCTACAAGCGCGCCCTCTCGCTCGGTGCGAGCCGGCCCCTGCCGGAGCTCTTCGAGGCCGCCGGCCTGCGCTTCGACTTCGGACCCGAGACGATGGCGAGCCTCATCGACGAGGTGCGCGGCGAACTCGCGACCATTCCCGCCTGACCAGCATCCTCTTCACGCAACCCGCCATTCGACACCACGACCATGTCCCACCACGTCGCCATCCTCGGAGCCGGCAAGATCGGCCGCATGACCGCACACTTCCTCGCCTCGTGCGGTGACTACACCGTGCGCATCGGCGATGCCCACGAGCCGAGCGCCCTCGCCGTCGCGCGCGACGAGCGCATCGACGGCCGGCGCGTTGACTTCACCAGCACCGCCGACCTCACCGCCTTCCTCAGGGGCGCGTGGGCCGTCGTGAGCTGCGCACCGTTCAACTGCAATGTCGGCATCGCGCAGGCTGCGAAGGATGCCGGCTGCCACTACCTCGACCTCACCGAGGATGTTGCCGTGACCAAGAAGGTGATGCAGTTGAGCCAGGGTGCTTCATCGGCGTTCATCCCGCAGTGTGGCCTCGCTCCCGGATTCATCACCATCGTGGCGCACTCGCTCCTGCGCGAACTCGACAGCGTCGACACGGTGCGCATGCGCGTAGGCGCGCTGCCACGGACCCCGAGCAATGTGCTCCAGTACAACCTGACGTGGTCGACCGACGGCCTTGTCAACGAGTACTGCAATCCCTGCGAGGCGCTCGTCAACGGGCAGATGTGTCTGGTGCCGCCGCTGGAGCAGGTCGAGCGGCTCCACATCGATGGATGCGAGTACGAGGCGTTCAACACCTCGGGCGGCCTGGGCACGCTGGCGGATTCGCTCCGCGGCACCGTGCGCAACCTGAACTACAAGACGATCCGCTTCACCGGCCATGCCGAGCAGATGCGCTTCCTGCTGAATGACCTGCGCTTCATCGAGCACCGCGATGAGCTCAAGGCGATCCTCGAACGCGCCGTGCCCGGCACCGATGACGACCAGGTGGTGATCTTCGTCAGCGCCGCCGGCCAGCGGGGCGGCCGATTCATGGACCGTACCTGGGCACGCACCGTGCTCAGCCGCGAGATCGGCGGCCGCCACTGGACCGCCATCCAGGTCACGACCGCCGCAGGCATCTGCGCCGTGGTGGACATGCTCAAGGACGGCACGGTGCCGACCAAGGGCTTCGTGCGCCAGGAGCAGATCGGTCTCGATGCGTTCCTCGCGAATCGCTTCGGCCGCCACTACGCCTGACGCGAGCCATGGGCGTCTTGCCGGTCTTTCAGGACGCGGGCCCCGACGATGTCCCGCAGGTGGTGGCGCTCGTCGAGCGCGCGTACCGCGGCCAGGCAAGCCGCGCCGGCTGGACCACCGAAGCCGACCTGCTCGATGGGCAGCGAACCGACGAGCGGGAGATCCGAGAACTCGTCATGGCAGAGGACTCTCGCATCAGGATGGCGTTCCTCGATGGCGTGCTGGTGGCGTGCGTGCGCATCGATCGGGGATCGGGGCACGGCTACATCGGGATGGTGTCGGTTGAGCCCAGTCGCCAGCGCGGCGGACTCGGGCGGCAGCTCCTGGCCGAGGCCGAACGCGTGATCCTGGAGGACCTCGGCCTCGATCGCGCTCGGATGACCGTCATCGGGCAGCGTGCGGAACTCATCGCGTGGTACGGGCGCCGGGGCTATCAGCCCACCGGTGCGCGCGAGCCCTTCCCCTACGGCGAACCCCGCAACGGGCTGCCGCGACGGTCGGACCTCTACTTCGAGGTCCTCGAGAAGCCCCTGCGCTGAGCTTGGGCTGGAAAATCGCCTCGCTTGGCTTGTGTGCCTCCAGACTGAATCGGATGTTTCAGGTCGCACGAAGGCACGCATCCCGAGGAGAGCACCATGCAGCAGTACGACATCCAACGCATACTTCGCAAGATCATCGCGGCAGCAGGAAGCTTCTGCGTCGGTCTGCTCATCGCACGCGCCATCGGGCTCTGAACACACCGACCGCGCAAGTCAGCGCAGGGACCCGCGCAACCGGACATCCAAGCTCGCCACTTCTGCCTCGTGGCTCACGCGCAGCGGGAGCCACCTGACGACGCTTTGCGTGGCCCGACAGGGTCAGCGATGTGTCATGCCGGACCGCAGCGTTGGGGTGATCTTCTTGCGTGTCACGCGAAGCCTCGATCAGAACCGCAGTTCGAGGCCCGCGACCAGGCCCTGCAGGCTGCCGCTCATCGAGTCGCCGTTGCCTGCGGCATTCCAATTGAGCAGGCGATAACCGCCGGTGACGGCCAGGTTGTGCAGCACATCGAGCGAGAGGTCCGCCCGCACGAACCAGAGCGAATCTCCGGCTTCGACCCCCGGGCCCCAGCCGGCAGTGGCTGCGATGCGCAGGTGACCGAGCCAGTCGACGTTGCGGCGCATATCAAGATCGAGCTCGATGCCTCCGCCGATGACCGGCGTGATGACCGACAGATCGATCGAGTCGCTCGCGGCCGTAGTGAGGTCGGTCACGGACTGTTCGAACGAGACCGCATGACCACCCACGAGGCCGTTGAAGCGAAGGTCGGCGAAGGCCGGCTGCGCACCAGCGGGTGCGTCATCGCCGGTCCACGGGTGTCGATCAGCGGCGTAGGGCCGATAGAGCGTGATGACGACATCCCCGGCCACGCCCCACGCATCGGCGCTTGACGACAGCGCGTCGCCCGCGCTGAAACTCACCGAGCCGAACTGTCCGGCCGCCGGTGCAATGGTCGATCCATCGGTCGAGGACCAGAAGCCATTCACGACGAGAGCCAGTGCATCCCATCGAGCGGTCGCCGTGAGCAGCGGTACGACCTGCGCGTTGTCGAGGTCGAAGTCATCTTCGATGGTGACTGGCGGCGCCGATGATGGCGCGTTGATGGTGCCATTGAGGCGCGCGAACCATGCACGCGTGGCGAAATCGAAGCGCGGTGCACCTGTGGACTCGATCGGCGCCAGCACCGGCGCTGCGGTCGCGGCTGATGACGATGCCAAGGCGGAGGTTGCAGGCGCTGCAGATGCTGAAGCGTTCGCGGCAGTCGTGGACTGGTTCAGGATCACGCCGGTCGATGCCGCCGGTGCAGCGCTGGACTGGGCAAGCACGGCTGCAACGAGCGTGATGGCGATCGGTTCCACGATGCAAGGCTAGCGCAGGCCTGCAAGAATGCCCGCATGCTGCCGCGCCCTGACCCCAGAACTCCGCCGCCGCGCCGACCGGCGCGGCCGGGCAATGCGTTCGACTGCGGCCCGCGAGCGTGGATCGATCCTGCGGGCCTGGACTTCTCGTTCAGCCGAAGCGGAGGTCCGGGCGGCCAGAACGTGAACAAGGTGCACTCGCGGGCGGAGCTGATGGTGAAGCTCTCCTCGATCCATGGGCTCGACGATCGTGCCGTGGAGCGACTGCGCGATGCGGCGGGGTCGCATCTGGTGCACGGTGACACGCTGCGGTTCACGGCGGAAGAGCACCGTTCGCAGAAGGCGAACAAGGATGCCTGCCTCGAGCGGCTGCGCGAACTGGTGCTGCGCGCGAGCATCCCCCCGAAGGTGCGTCGCAAGACCAAGCCAACGCGCGGCTCGATCGAGCGCCGCCTGGAGTCCAAGAAGCGCGAAGGCGAGAAGAAGCGCCAGCGCCGCTGGGACGGCGCGTGAGCCAGCGCCGCTGGGACGGCGCGTGAGCCAGCGCCGCTGGGACGGCGCGTGAGCCAGCGCTGCTGGGACGGCGCGTGAGCCGCGCTCAGTCCTTCCAGCGGACCTCGCCCGTGCCCTTGTCGATCGAACCGATGACCGCGGGCTTCTCGCCCATGCGCTTGAGCTTCGTGACGACCGCCTTCGCAAAGTCGGGGCGCACGAACAGGGTGTAGCCGATGCCCATGTTGAAGACGCGGAACATCTCCTCGTCCTCGATGCCACCATGCTTCTGCAGGAACGGGAAGATCGGATTCGGCGTCCAGGCGGATCGATCGATCACGCAGTCAAGATGGCTCGGCAGCGCGCGGCTTGCATTGCCCGGCAGGCCCCCGCCAGTGATGTGCGCCATGCCGCTGATGACCATCTTGCGCCGGTAGCCAGCCAGCAGCTTCACGATCGGCTTGGCGTAGATCCTCGTTGGTTCGAGCAGCACATTCCAGAGCGGCTTCTTGCCGAGTTCGGGATACACGCGATCCATGTCGAGCCGCGCATCCTTCACGATGCGGCGCACGAGCGAGTAGCCGTTGCTGTGGACGCCGCTTGCGGCCAGTCCGATGACCACATCGCCCTTGCGCACGAGCTTGCTGGTGATGATCCGCTTGTGGTCGACCACGCCCACGCAGAATCCCGCGATGTCGAAATCGCCCTGCCGGTAGATGTCCGGCATCTCGGCGCACTCGCCGCCGATCAGCGCGCATCCGGCTTGCTCGCAGCCCTTGGCTACGCCCTCGATCATGGCAGCGGTGTCCGTCGGTGCGATGCGCGAGAGCCCGAGGTAATCAAGGAAGAACAGCGGCTCCGCACCCTGCACGATGAGATCGTTGACATTCATCGCCACGCAATCGATGCCCACGGTGTCGTAGACCTTGCGCTCGGCGGCGATCATCACCTTGGTGCCCACACCATCGGTGCAGCCGACGAGTACGGGATCGCGGTACTGCTTTCGAAAGAGCCCCTCGCCGAAGAGCCGGAACATGCCGGCGAAGCTGCCGTGCTGGCCGAGCACACGCGGCGAATAGGTGCGCCGCACGATCGGCTTGATCAGGTCGACGACCTCGTCGCCCGCATCGATGTCGACCCCGGCGTCCTTGTAGGTAAGCGGCTTCTTGCTGGACATGGAGCGCGGCATTACAGCGGATCCCGCGGGTTCCTGCGCGGCAGGCACCGGGCCGCCGTTGCTATCCTCCTTCTCCCATGTCCATCCTGATCGACGGCAACACTCGGGTCATCTGCCAGGGCATCACCGGCTCGGCGGGCGCATTCCACACCAAGGGCTGCTTCGAATACGGCACGCGCATGGTCGGCGGCACCACCCCCGGCAAGGGCGGCCAGAAGGACGCCAACGGCCTCCCCATCTTCGACACCGTCGACCAGGCCGTCCGCGGCACGGGTGCGACGGCGAGCATGATCTTCGTGCCGCCGCCGTTCGCGGCCGATGCCATCCTCGAGGCCGCCGACGCGGGCATCAAGACGATCATCGCGATCACCGAAGGCGTGCCCGTGCAGGACATGGTCCGTGCGCGTGCGCGGCTCGCCGGGTATCCCGGCACGATCCTCGTCGGCCCCAACTGCCCCGGCGTGATCACGCCCGGCTACCGGGTGGGCGACCGCTTCGAGGGCGGCTGCAAGATCGGCATCATGCCCGGCTACATCCACACGCATCGACGCGATGCGAAGACCGGCAAGGCCGTGGGCATCGTCAGCCGCAGCGGCACGCTGACCTACGAAGCCGTCTGGCAGTGCTCGGTGCGCGGCATCGGCCAGTCGACCTGCGTGGGCATCGGCGGCGACCCGGTCAAGGGGCTCGACTTCCTCGACGTCCTCGAGATGTTCAACGCCGATCCGCAGACCGACGGCGTGATCATGATCGGCGAGATCGGCGGCAGCGCCGAAGTCGAGGCCGCGCGTTGGATCAAGGACAACATGACCAAGCCGGTCGCGGGCTTCATCGCCGGGCGCACGGCGCCCAAGGGCAAGCGCATGGGCCATGCCGGCGCGATCATCGGCGGCGCCGACGACACGGCCGAGGCCAAGCTCAAGGTCATGGCCGAGTGCGGCATCCGCGTGAGCATGAGCCCGGCCGATCTCGGCCAGACGATGGCCAGCGCGCTGGGCTTGGGCTGAGCGCGCGGTTGCGCGAACGCGCGCTGACGCGCGAACGCACCCGCCTTGACGCGGCATGTGCGCAGAACCTGCAATCTTGACCCCAGAATGTGACTTCGGAGTGATGTGAACGAGGAGTTCTTTGCGCGGCCGCGCAACAGAACCCGCGCTGATCCCGCTGGTGTGCTGCGCCCGTCCTCCCGCGACCTCGGGTTCCGGCTGCGCGGACGCGCGCGCTGCACCCGGCTCCGCGCGCGCTCCTCCTGCGTCGCTCGGCGGGGCTGGCACCCGCCTCCGATGGTCGCACTGCGTGCCGCCTTCGCGACTCCGCAGGCCGCGCAGCTCGGAACCGCTCGGTCGCTCCGGACGAGCTTGCTGTGTCGAAGCACTCTGGCTGACGCGCGCCGTCACTTCTTGAGGAAGGCCGCGAGCTTCTCGCCGCGCTTGGTCGCTGCGTGTGCGCAGGACCTGCAATCTTGACCCCCCGGACATGAATTCGGAGTGA
>VGXJ01000108.1 GCA_016873375.1 Phycisphaerae bacterium | reverse complement strand
CTTGGCACCGCGTGGCTGCTTCGCCGCACCATCCTCGCCGGCGATGGTCGTGCGATGGTCATGGAGCTGCCGCCCTATCGCCGCCCGAGCCTGCGCACCGCATTCCATGTGGCGCGAGATCGATCGCAGCTCTTCCTGCGCAACGCTGCCACCGTGATCCTGGCGATCAGCGTGGTGATGTGGTGGCTCAGTGCCTTTCCCAAGGTCCAACCATCCCGCGAATCGGTTGCGCTGCGCCACGTGGCCGACGCGTCAATCGCCGCAGGCGACGAGGACCGCGCGGCGGAACTGATGGCGACTGCCAAGGCATTGGATGCGCAGACCCAGGCGCGCGGCAGCTTCGCCGCACGCGTGGGCGATCTCGTGCAGCCTGCCTTCGAGCCGCTGGGACTGGATCGACAGCTCACGATGGCCGTGCTCACGAGTTTCCTCGCGCGCGAGGTCTTCGTGAACACCGTGGCGATCCAGGTGCAGTCAGGTGATGATGTCGCCGATCCGGGCACGATGGAATCGATGCGTGCCGCCACGCGCGATGACGGATCGCCGCTCTTCGCCCCGGCGACCTGCGCAGCGCTGCTGGTCTTCTACGTGCTGGCCATGCAATGCCTGCCCACCCTCGTCCTCACCGCGCGCGAAGCGGGTGGCTGGCGCTGGGCGCTCTTGCAGCTGGGCTGGATGAGCACGCTCGCCTGGGTCGCAGGTGCGATCGCGTTCCGACTGGCGGCGGCGTGATGGCGTTCCCCGTCGATGACTGGCAGTTCTGGCTCGTGACCGCCTGCGCGCTCGCCGGTGCGTGGTTCGTCGTGAAGCCCTTCCTGCCCAAAGCGTGGAGGCCGCGTGCCAAGGCGCGCCCCACGCGTGCACGCCTGACCATCGGCGGGAAGCCGCCCGAACAGCCCCTGCCGTGAGGAGGCTTGGGGCAGATCAGAACCCAAACACCGGGCGATCCCCGGGCAGCCGAGCGCCCAGCATCAGCTTCGCGAGTGCGAGGTCGGCCTGGGTGGTGATCTTGAGGTTGCGCGGGTCACCCTGCACGACGAGGACCGATTCGCCGAGCCGCTCGACGAGCGAGGCATCGTCGGTCGCGCCGTCGAGCCCCTGCTGCGCGTAGGCCCGCTCGAAGAGCGATCGCTCGAAGACTTGCGGTGTCTGGATCGCCATCATGCGCTCGCGCGGGACCGTCTCCACCACGCGGCGGCCCTTCACGCCATCGCCTACAGGCTCGCCGTCGCCACCGCCGCCGAGGATCGAATCCACGATCGCATCATCGGCGCTGGCGTCGAAGGTTTCCTCGGTCACGCGCTTGAGCGTCGCCGAGACCGGCTCACCGGGAATCGCGGCACCTGCGACACCCGCGGCTGCGAAGACCCGGTCGATCAGCTCCTGGTTCACCAGCGGCCGCGCCGCATCGTGCACGGCCACATGCGTGCACTCTGCAGGCACCAGCGCCAGCGCATTGCGCACGCTCTCCCAGCGCTCGCGACCCCCCGCCACGATCTTCACGCCATGGAAGGCCAGCTGCACGCCGTAGCGGTCGCGGAACGCATCGACGCCATCCTCAGGCGCCGCGACGATGACCACGGCCACATCATCTCGCTTGGCGAACGCCTCGACGCTGCGCAGCAGCACGGGCCGTCCGCCAAGATCCTGGCCGAGCTTGTCGCCGAGGCCGAACCGAACGCTCTTGCCCGCTGCGGGCAGGATCACCGCGACCTTCATGGCTGTACTGCTCCCTTCGTGCCGCGGTCCATCGACTGCAGGCTCTGCACGATCGCGGCCTCGTGCAGGCGCATGCTCGCCCGGTCAAGCGCATCCTTCGCCTTGTGGAAGGCGTCGGCATCGACCTGGCCAGGCGAGCGCTCGCCGAGTGCGATGAAGCCCTTGAGCCTAGTCAGGTGCCCTTCGAGTTCCTCAAGGTAGGCCGCGTCGAGCAGCGCACCCGCACGGGCGCGGGCGTCCTCAATCCAGGTGATGTCGAGCCTGGCGTTCACCACCAGATCGATCACGCGGTGCGCGTGCATGTCTTCGCGGGCGTGGGCCAGCGAGTCCGCTTCCATGCGATCGACCTCGTCGGCGGTGAGGCCATACGCAGGCACGACCTGCACATGCGCGCGCCGGCCGCTGCGACGCTCCACCGCGTGCACGGCGAGCACGCCGTTCGCATCCACCATGAAGTCAACCTGCACCTGCGGAATCCCCGCCGGCATCGGCGGCAGCCCGCGCAGCTCGAAGGTGGCCAGGCTGCGGCAGTCCTTCACGAGTTCGCGCTCCCCTTGGACCACATGCACCTTGACCGCCGTCTGTCCATCGACGCCAGTCGAGAACATCTCGGTCGCGCGTGCAGGCATCGCGCTGTTGCGCACGATCATCTTCGCGACCGCACCGCCGGCGGTCTCGATGCCCAGCGACAAGGGCACGACATCCATGAGCAGCAAGTCAGTGCGGCCTCCGGCAAGCACTTGGGCCTGCAGCGCAGCGCCCAGCGCCACCACCACATCCGGGTCGAGCGCGGTGTAGGGCTCGATCCCAAAGATGCGGCCAGCGAGCTCACGCACCGCTGTCACGCGGGTGCTCCCGCCGACCAGCACCACACGATCGATGGCGGGCGAGCCTGCATCCACCAGTGCACGCCGGCAGCATGCCTCCATGCGTTCCAGCAGCGGCTCGGCCAGCGCCCGCAGTGCAGCCCGATCGATCGCCAGGTCCCATGCTCCGTGCGGATGCTCGATGCGTTCGCTCGCATGCTCAGCGGTCGAGAGCGCACACTTGGCGCGCTCGGCTGCGGCGCGCAGGAGTTCCAGGGCACGGGGCGTCGCCGGCCCGCCAAGCCACGCTTCGTAGCGCGGCAAGGCGTCGTTCACGATGGCGGCGTCGAGATCATCACCACCGAGTGCCGTGTCGCCCGCCGTGGCGAGCACCTGCAGGAACTCGCCATCCAAACCGGTGCCCTCACCCGGGATCACCGAAAGAATGCTCAGGTCGAAGGTCCCTCCGCCGAGGTCGAAGACCGCCACGGTCTCCGCCGCGCGGTGGCCGCGACCGATGCCGTAGGCGAGCGCCGCTGCGGTCGGTTCATTGACGATGCGCACGGCCTCGAGCCCGGCGAGCCGCGCGGCATCACGGGTGGCTTGGCGCTGACCATCGTCGAAGTAGGCCGGCACGGTGATCACCGCGCGTCGCACCGAAACCCCGAGCTCAGCCGCCGCCCTCTGGGCGAGTTCTCGAAGAATGTGCGCCGAGAGCTCCTGCGGCAAGAGCGTCCGATCAGCAAGGCAGACCGCCGCGAGCCCACGCGGGCCATCGACCACCTGCAGACCGTGGGGCGCGCCTGCATCACGAACCTCAGCCGCGGAGCGACCGATGAGTCGCTTGACGCTCGCTGCCGTCGTGTGCGGATGCTGGGCGCGCTCGGCCTTCGCACGCTCGCCAACCACCACACCCGACGCATCGACCCGGATCACGCTCGGCACCAGCCCCCGACCCAGCCCAAGCACACGCGGACCGCGCGCATCGGCGAACGCGACGAGCGAATTCGTGGTGCCCAGATCAATGCCGACGATCGGATCCGTCATGAAGGGATGAGTCTAGGGCCGACACCTGGCGATGCGGGCCGGATGCGCGACTCCCCAGCCACCGCATGACCGGTCACCCGCACCATCGCCCGCGCGCACGCAGCCGCGCCGGCCGCGCTAGCCGGCGGCTGCAACCGTGCGCCCGCGCACGCGGCGCAAGCCGCGGACCCGAAGGTTGGTCACCTCGTGCTCGGGGGCCCCCAGCGCGCACGCGGCCTCGCGGTAGGTCATGCCCTGGCAGATCAGCATGCGAAATACCTCCACTTCCCTGGGATCCACCGCAACCAGCGCCTGGGCCAGCGACTCGCGCTGCACCTCCGGGTGCGCCAAGCACGCATGCATGGCCTCGATCATGTCTTCGAGGGACCGGTCGGCTGCCGCGTGCGCTTCGAGCCGAGTCAGCCGACGCTGCTCGATCCGGATGCGCCGCCGGATGGCGCGATTGGCGGCTCGCCAGAGGTAGCGATCCGTGAGTTGCTCGGGATCGCCGAAGCCGATGCGTGCCAACTTCAGGAACAGATCCTGCACTGCATCCTCGACCACGGCATGGGGGTACAGCCTTGAAAGGCTGCTGACGAGACGGTCGCGGTGATGCTCATACGCCCCGGCCACCGCGTGCCACCGAATGGACTGCTCCATGGGCACGCTCCTTGATGTGCAACACGCGTTGCATGGCCACCCTAGCCCAGCGCGGGCGTTCGCCAAGAAAACCGGAAGAAGTTCGTTCAGGTTGCCTCAGCGCAACCAATCATGATCTGCGGCGAAATCCCCGCAAGAACCCTTGACACCGGGAGGCAATCGCTCAGTCGCGCGTCTGGTCAAACCGCTGGCCCGCCTTGGGCAACTCATCAAGCGTGCCTTCGAGCCGTCGCGCCGCGATCGCCAGGAGCATCGTGCGCAGGTTCGTGATCGCCGTGTCATCGGCTTGCACACGCACGCGCCGCTCATCAGGCAGCCCCGTCACGATCACGATGTACGCGCGATCCTCGGTCACGCTGTCCATCTTTGCAGCAAGCGCGGACCAATCGATCGCGGCGAGTTCCGACGACACGCGCGCGCAGTCCTCCGCCGAGAGCGTCGTGCCCCAGGTCGTGCGTCGATCGAACGCATCGATCCCACCGCCCCATCCGAATTCCCCGCGGTCGAGCCGAATGAACTCGAAACGAGCCTTGGATGGATCGGCCCACCAGACATCGACAGCGGCCTCGCAGCCAGGTACGCCACGGGGTGCCTGCACGCCCGGTGCCGCGGCGCACGATGCCAGCATCAGGGCGAGCGATGTCATCACAACCGCCGGTCGAGGCGCAGCAACGACACGCAGGCGTGGAGTCGATCCACGCACGCATGCTTGCGGACATGACCCACTCATGGCGTGGTGAGCGCGGCGTTCCCGCGCATCGTGGCGTAGGGATCGGCACCGAAGTCGTAGCGCATCGGCAGGTCGCGATCGGCCGGAAGGTCATCCATCCAGCAGGCCCAGGCGAGGGTACGCACCAACGAGGCCACCTCGTTGGGCTGCTGTCGCGCTGCGGCATCGAGCCGAGTGACGGACCAGGTGCCGCGCTGGTCGTGCGTCATCCAGACGATGATCGTCACGTCACCGGGGGTCGGCCGCACGGCAGTGATCCACGGCATGTCGCTGCCGGGCGCGCCCGGCGGGAACGGCGGCTGCGCATCCATCACGGCTTCGAATCGATCCCAGATCGGCTGGAGCTGCGTGGGCGCGAGCACGCGCACGCGCGGCGGACGGTCTCGGATCGTCAGCCCACCGCCGGCCTGGCCGTGCAGCGCACCATCAGGAAAGAGCGTGTAGCGGGCCGGCTGGAACTGCGCGCGATCATCGTCCTTGACGCTCTCGTCGACGAGCACGGTGATGTCAATCGTGGGCTCGGACTGGTCCTTAACCTGGTCGCTCGATGCGCATGCCCCAAGCATGGTGGCCAGAAGCAGCACGGCCGATCGACGGGGGGCGAGCATGCGCGGGAAGGTAGCACGGCGCTCCACGCCCCGCCGCCATCCGACCCTTGCGCTACCTTGGCACCCCATGCGCACGAGCGTCCGCTGGCTCAACGATTACCTCGACCGACCCGTGACTGCCGACGAGGCCGCCGATGCATTCACGCGAGTCGGTTTCCCCGTCGAGCACCGCGAGTCGACCGACGATGGCGATGTGGTGCTTGAGGTCGAACTCACGAGCAACCGAGGCGATTGCCTGAGCCACCTGAACCTGGCGCGCGAGCTCGCGGCGATGACCGGTCGCTCCGTCAAGGAGCCGACCTTTGCCCGGATTCCCGATGGCGCCGGCCCCGTACCGGTCACGAACCACGACCACGACGCATGCCCGCTCTACACCGCCCGGGTGATCCGCGGCGTGGGCGTGCGACCGAGCCCCGAGTGGATGCAGCAGCGCCTGCGTGCGATCGGGCAGGTCCCCCGCAACATCCTCGTCGATGCCACGAACTTCGTGCTCTTCGAGTACGGCCAGCCCACGCATGTCTTTGACCTGTCCAGGCTGACCGGCCCCGCGATCCAGGTGCGCCCGGCCAAGGACGGCGAGACGCTCCTGCCGATCGGCGAAGGCGCCAGGCCGCTCACGCTGCGTTCGGGTGATCTGGTCATCGCCGATGCCGCCGTGCCCGCTGCGATCGCCGGCGTCAAGGGTGGTGCGCCAAGCGCGGTCAGCGAGGGCACCACGGATGTCCTCATCGAAGCTGCGACTTTCGCGCAGAAGTCCGTCCGCTCCTCAAGCCGCGGCCTCAAGGTCGCCAGCGACAGTTCGTACCGATTCGAGCGCGGCGTGGCACCGGCCGATGTCGACGCCGCCGCCGATCGACTCGTCGCGCTGATCCTTGAGCATGCCGGCGGCCGCCTCGATGGTGGTCGCGTGGCGGCTGGTCCGTCGCTCCCTGCGCCGCGTTGCG
>VGXJ01000107.1 GCA_016873375.1 Phycisphaerae bacterium | reverse complement strand
ATGAACAGATAGGCCAGCCCGTCGCGCTCCTGCAGGTTGCGCAGCATGTCGAGCAGTGTCGCCTGCACCGAGACGTCGAGCGCGGATAGCGGCTCATCGAGCACCAGCAAGGCGGGCTGCGGCGCCAGCGCCCGCGCCAAGCAGACCCGCTGGCACTGACCGGTGCTCAGTTCATGCGGGTTGCGGTCCAGGTGGTCGGGCGTCAGCGCCACGGCGTCGAGCAGGGCGCGAAGCCTCCCCTCCCGCTCGCCGCCGCGGATTCTGGGGAACCAGTTGTCCAGCGGTTCGCAGAGACTCCGCCGCACCGTCCAGCGCGGGTTGAGGCTCGCTCGCGGATCCTGGAACACGGGCTGGATCTCCCGCCGCGCCGCCTGGCGGTCAGAACGCTCCGCCAGGGAACGGCCGCGCCAGCTGATCGTGCCGCCATCCGGGCGGTTCAGGCCAAGGATGCAGTTAGCCAGCGTGCTCTTGCCTGAGCCCGACATGCCGAGGACACCGACGATCTCGCCTGGCCCGACCTCCAGCGAGACATCGTTCAGCACCAACCGGCTGCCGAAGCGCTTCGAGACGCCCGCGACCGAGAGCATCGCTAAAATCCTCCGGCGGTCGCGATCCGGCGCCGTCCCGGGACCGCGGCCATCAAGACGCGGGTATAGGCGGCCTGGGGCGCGCCAAATGTGGCTCGCGTCTCGCCCGCCTCGACGACCTTTCCTTCGCGCAGCACCACCACGCGATCCGCCACGCGCGCCACCACGCGCAGATCATGCGAGATGAACAGCAGCCCGAGCCCGTAGCGCTGTTGCAGTCGGAGCAGCAGATCGAGGACGCGTGCCTGGGTCGTGACATCCAGTGCCGTCGTCGGCTCATCCGCGATGAGCAGCGCGGGGCGGTTCGCCACGGCCATGGCGATGACCACGCGCTGCCGCATGCCGCCGCTCAGCTCATGCGGATACTGCGCAATCACGCGGGCGGGCAGATCGACGTCGGCGAGTACCTCGCGTAGCCTTTCCTCCTGCGCCGCGGCCGGAATGGCCCGATGGATCCGCATCACCTCGCGGATCTGCTCGCCGATGGGCAGGACGGGGTTGAGCGCACTAAGCGGGTCCTGGTTGACCAGGGAGACGAAGCGGCCGCGCAGCGCCTGCCAGTCATCCCAGTCCCATGCGGCCGTGTCCTCGCCGCACACCAGGACCCGGCCGCCGCCAAACGTCAGGGGCGGGCGCATCAGGCCCAAGGCGAGCATCGCCATCGTGCTCTTGCCCGAACCGCTCTCCCCGATCAGGCCGAGACATTCGCCTGGCCGGATGGCGAGGCTCACCTGATCAAGGATCACGCGACCATCATAGGGGGAGCGCGCATCGGCAACACGCACGCTGACCGTGTCGAGCTCCAGCAGCGGCGCGGCGCGGACCCGTTGCTCCATGCGATCCCAACGCGCCGTCCGCTCGGCCTGCCGCCCGCGATCCCAGCGCAGGATGGCGGGCCAGCGCAGCCAGTGGCGTGGCCCATGCGTTGGCCGGCCTTCCGCGCCGTCGCGCAGCACATCGCCGAAATAGTTCAGCGCGAGCACGACAATGAGGATCGCGCAGCCGGGCGCGAGGACCAGCCAGGGCGCCTCATCCATGCTCGTGCGGCCCTCATTCAGCATCGCGCCCCATTCCGGCGCCGGCGGCGCGATGCCAAGGCCCAGGAAGGACAACGCCGATACCGCGAGGATCAAGCTGCCTAAATCGAGCAGGCCGAGCACCAGGATCGGGCCGATCAGCGTCAGCGCGATATGATGCAGCAGGATCTTCCATGTTGGTGTGCCGAGGCAGCGCGCCGCCAGCACATAGCCTTCGTTGCGGATCTGCAGCGTGAAGCCGCGGATGATGCGCGCATAGGCGGGCCAGGCGACGATCGAGATAGCGATGATGAGCGGCAGGATGCCCCCGCCCATCAGCGCCGCGACCGCAATCGCCAGCACAAGGCGCGGGAAGGCCAGCAGCACATCGATCACCTTCGTCACGATCAGATCCACCACGCCGCCGAGGAAACCCGCGATCAGGCCGATGGTGACACCCACCGCCATGACGATCATCACGGCGATGACGGCGATCGAGAGCGAGGCACGGCCGCCGTGCAGCAGGCGGGCCAGCACATCGCGTCCGAAATCATCCGTGCCGAGCCAATGCGCCGGCCCTGGCGGCAGCAGCACGCGGCTGAAATTGGTCTCCACCGGGTTCTCGACCGTGACCCAGGGTGCTGCCAACACCATGCCCACCAGCAGCAGCGCAAGGCTGAGCAGCAGGATGCCGATCAAGTCGCCGCGCAGCCTTGCGGTGAAGCGGCGCCAAGTGCGCTCAGCCACGCGGTGCCTCCTCCACGCGAATGCGCGGATCGAGCAGCCGATAGAGCAGGTCGACCCCAAAATTGATGGCGACGAACAGGCTCGCCATGGCCAGGGTGAAGCCCTGGATCACCGGGTAGTCGCGCCCAGCGATCGCCTCGATCATGTAGCGCCCGATCCCCGGCCAGGCGAAGACCGTCTCGATCACCGCCGCACCGCCGAGCAGCCCGCCCGCGACGAGTGAGGACGAGGTGAGCACCGGGATCAGCGCCGGCCGCAACGCATGGCGGAACAGTAGCACGCCGCGCGGCATGCCCTTCGCCTCGGCCATCAGGATGTAGGGCTGCGCCAGCGTATCGAGCAGGCTGGCCCGCAGCAGGCGGGATGTGGTGGCGGCGACGCCAAGGCCCAGTGTCAGCGCCGGCATCACGATGCCGGCGGGATCGCTGCGCCCGATCGCGGGAAGCCAGCCGAGCTGTATGGCAAAGAGGTAGATCAGCAGCACGCCGAGAAAGAAGCCGGGCATGGAATCACCCACCAGGCTCAGCATCCGCGTGACGTGATCCGCCGGCCGGCCGCTATACAATGCGCCCAGGATGCCGCTCGGGATCGCGATGAGCAGCATCACCACCAGCGCGGCGCCAGCGAGTTCGAGTGTCGCCGGCAGCCGGTCCGCCAACTCCTCCGCGATCGGCTGGCGGCTGCGCAGCGAGGTGCCGAGATTGCCGGACAGGATCTCCCCCAGCCAGCGCAGGTATTGCACCGGAAAGGGATCGGCGAGACCGAGCTGCGCGCGCAGCGCCTCGATATCACCGCGCGTGATCTGCGCCGTATCCGCGCCGGGCGTGACCATTGTCAGCAACACAGCCGTGGCGGGATCACCCGGGATCAGGCGCAGCAGCAGGAACACCACCACCGTGGTGCCGAACAGCACCGCAATGGCGGCTAGCGCGCGCCGCAGGGCGTAGTAGGCCACGCGGAGCGGCTACCGTGCCACGATGAACATGCCCGGCGTGATGTCGCGCGGCCGGTCGGGATCTGCCCCGCGCACCCGCGGTGCATGCGCGATGCCGATCAGATCCGAATTGGCGACATAGATCAGGGCGTGGTCGCGCTGCACGAGCGTCTGGATCTGGCGTGCCAGGTCGAAGCGCCGCGCCTCGTCGAACTCGCCCTGCAGGTTGTCGATCAGCGCATCGACCTGCGGGTTGCTGTAGCGGCCCCAATTCTGCGTCACGCCCGTCTGATAGAAGGCACGGAGCTGCCCGTGCAGGTCACCCGTGGCCGATCCGCAGGAACAGTAGGTGGCGATCTCGAAATCGCCATCCAGCATGATCTGGTTCGACGCCGTCGGCTCCACCACGCGCAGCGTGATGCCCACGCCGATGCGCCGCCACTGCGCCTCCAGCGCCACTGCGGCGGAATGCCACCAGCCATAGGTCAGCACGCGGAACTCCAGGCGCTGGTCGTTGCGCACGCGCACGCCGTCCGGGCCCGGGCGCCAGCCAAGCTCATCCAGCAATTGCCGCGCGCGGGCGGGGTCGGAGAGCTGGCGCGTGGCGATGGCGTAGGGCAGGCCCGCGGGGAAATGGCCCGTGGCGTGGACGGCGATGGGCCGCAGCACGCCGCCCACGATCTCATCGCGATTGACGCCGAGGCTCAGCGCCTCGCGGATGCCGGCATCGGCCAGCAGCGGATGGCGGAAGTTCAGCCATACGTTCCAGGTTGTGCTGTTGACCGGGGGGAAGTTGAAGCGGTTCAGGCGCAGATAGGCTCGGCGCTGCTCGATCTGCACATTGCCGTCCATCTCCGCCTCACCGGCCTGCATGGCCAGGAAGCGCGTCTGCGGATCGACGACAAAGCGCGCCTCGATGCGGTTCAGGCGGGGGCGCGGGCCCCAATGGCCTTCGAAGGGCTCGCCCACGATCAGCTCGCCGGGGATGAAGCGCGTCGGGCGGAAATAGCCGGTGAGGTCGGCCTCGCGGTGGAAGCGATCTCCCATCGCCTCGGCGGCGGCGGCGTTGTGGATGCCGACGGTGACGGTCTTGAACAGGAAGGCGGGGTCTGGCGCCGCGGTGCGGATTTCGAGCGTCGTCGGACCGGCGGCGCGGAAGCTCGCCCCTTGTAGCAAGGCGCGTGCGCGGGGATTGGCGCGCTGATGGCGTTCGAGGGCGGCGCGCACGGCCTCGGCATCCACCGCCGCGCCGCTCCAGAAGCGCGCATTGGGTTGCAGTTCTATGCGCCAAAGGGTCGGCTCCACCAGCGTCCAGCTCCGCGCAAGTGCCGGGATCAGCCTGGCGCCGTCGAGCGACTGATGCACCAGCGGTTCGGCGAAGCCGTTGTTGATGATGCGCTGCGCGTCGATGTTGATGGGGTCGAGCGAGCGCGGCATGTTCGCCGTGACAAGGCGCAGCACCTGCTCATTTACCGGCGCTGGTTGGTCGGCCCAGGTGGGCGCGGCGGCACCGGTGGCGAGCAGCCCCGCGAGTGTCAGTTTCGCAAAGCTGGCACGAAGACGCTGGAGGAAGGGCAGATATGGGACCCCGACAGTCTGGCTCATCATGACAATGGTTCTCTTGCTTAGTGGATGTGGCTTGGCGGGGGGCTTCGAGGGCACATGGACGGCGCTGCCAGTGTCGCCGCGCTCCGTCCTGAAGCTGCGGCGATCCATCAGGGTGCCTCCGTGGTCCAGCGCGGAAAGGGATCGGGGAAGCGGCCCCAGGCCTTGGGGCCGCCGCGCATCTCGTCCTGGGTCAGCAGGCATGCGTCGAGGCGCTTGCGCAGCGCGCCCTGGTCCATGCCGATGCCGATGAAGACGATCTCTTGCCGGCGGTCGCCGAAGGGCTCCCGCCAATTTGCCATCACGCCGCGGCGCCACTCGGGATCGTCCGGCCAGCGCGATTGCGGTTGTGCGGCCCACCAGAAGCCCGCTGCCTCATGCTTGCCGACCGCGCCGGCAAGCTGCCAGGAGCCTGCCCAGGGCATGCGGGTCGCCAGCCAGAAAAAGCCCTTAGCGCGGACGACGCCGGGCAGATCACCCTCGATCAGCGCCTTGAAGCGGATCGGGTGCAGGGGCCGGTGGGCACGCCAGACGAAGCTCGTGATGCCGAACTCCTCGCTTTCGGGCAGGTGCTGGCCCGAGAGCGCCTGCGCCCAGCCGGCCGCCTGGCTGGCCTGCACGAAATCAAAGCGGCCGGTGCCAAGCACATGCGACAGCGGCACCTTGCCATTGACGCTGGCGACGATCTCGGCGCGTGGGTTGAAGGTGGCGATTAGCCCGGCCAGCCGGCCAAGCTCCGCCTCGCTCACCAGATCGGCCTTGTTCAACAAGATGACGTCGGCGAATTCGACCTGCTCCACCAGCAGGTCCACCAGCATCCGCCCATCCTCCTCGCCCGCCACCTGGCCGAGCGCGCGCAGGCTCGCGGTGCTGGCGTAGTCGCGCAGCCAAGCCTGCGCATCCACCACTGTCACCATCGTATCGAGGCGAGCGAGGTCCGACAGGCTGAACCCGTCCTCAGTTCGGAAATCGAAGGTGGCGGCGACGGGCATCGGCTCGCTGATGCCGGTGCTCTCGATCAGCAGCGCGTCGAAGCGGCCCTCACGGGCGAGCTTCGTGACTTCCTGCATCAGGTCCTCGCGCAGCGTGCAGCAGATGCAGCCGTTCGACATCTCGACGAGCTTCTCCTCGGTGCGGGAGAGCGTGCCGGCATTACCGACGAGGGCGGCGTCGATGTTCACTTCGCTCATGTCGTTGACGATGACGGCGACGCGCCTGCCCTCGCGGTTCGCCAGCACGTGGTTCAGCAGCGTCGTCTTACCGGCGCCGAGGAAGCCGGAGAGCACGGTGACGGGCAGGCGCGTGTCGCGCGCGAACTCGGTCATGGAGGTCATTCCAGGGGTATCCGTCCAGGCTCATCGATGCACAGCAGCAGGCGCGCGCGTTCACCCGGACCGGCGGGCGGCGAGCGGTGAATGCAGCCAAAGCCGGCATTGCCGCGGAAGCCCTCGCCCTTGAGGATCGCCACCGTACCGGTTGCTACCTGGCCGCGTTCGCAGGGCATCGCCTTGGGGTCGATCCCGCGCGCGGCACGCGCCCCGCCGGCGATCGGCAGCCATTCTGTGCCGGGGCCGCGATAGGTGCAGAGCAAGCGGAGCCCGACCGC
>VGXJ01000106.1 GCA_016873375.1 Phycisphaerae bacterium | reverse complement strand
CCCTCTTCCTCCCAGGTGCGTTCACGAGATGCCGGTGCCGACTGCTCTGCCACGATGACCTCCGTGTGGCGAAGATCCTAGCGGGATCCCGAGAATGCCCCCGCGCCAAGGAGTCGCATCGCAGGCGTGTGGAGCGCTCAGGCCAGCATGGCGTTGATCGCGGCGGCGTAGTCACCGCTGCCGAAGATTGCACTCGCCGACACCAAGAGCGTGCAGCCGGCCGCACGGCACGCCTCGGCGTTCTGTGGCGAGACGCCCCCGTCGATCTCGATCGGTCCCTGCCAGCCCGACCGGCGAAGCGACCGCACCTTCACCAGGACTTCGGGCATGAAGGACTGGCCGCTGTAGCCAGGCTGCACGCTCATGATCAGGATGAAGTCCGCCGCATCGAGCAGCCCGGCATCGATCGCATGCTCGACCGGGGTGCGTGGGTTGAAGGCGAGCCCCGCCTTCATGCCAAGCGATCGCGACCGCTCGGCGCACTCCCGTGGGTCATCTTGCGCTTCGACATGCACGGTGCACCAGTCTGCACCGGCCTTGGCGAAGGGCTCGATGAACGAGAGCGGACGCTGCACCATGAGGTGAACATCCACGGGCGCACGCGGCGCCGCGCGGCGCACAGCGCCGCAAACCGCCGGTCCCATCGAGAGGTTTGGCACGAAGTGGCCATCCATGACATCGACATGGATGAATCCGGCGCCCGCGCCGATTGCCGCGGCAATCTCGTTGCCGAGCTCCGCAAAGTCAGCGCTGAGGATCGAAGCACCGACCGCGATCCCTTGGGGGAGCGCGAGCCGGCCGTGGCTCACTGGCCGACCTTCGCCGAGGCGCCCTTGGCCTGCGACTGCTTGTAGGCATCAAGGTCGGTCTTCAGGAACGGCTTCTGTTCCGGCGAAGCTTGGCGCCATGCCTTGTTCTGCAGGTCCACCGCAACATCGAACTTGCCTGCGGTGGAGGCGACGCGTGCGGCGGCGACCAGGACATCGACCTTGGTGGCTCCGGCGGCCATGGCGCCATCGATCATGAGTTGGGCAGACTCGAGGTCGTGCTGCTGCAGGCGAGGATCCTGGGCGATATACACGGCGAACTCGGCAAGCGCCACCGGGCTCGACGACAGCTTGCCGGCGACATCGGCGGCCCACGCCTTCGCGGCGGCAGCGTCCTTTTGCTGGTCGGCGAGCATCCGGTACTTGGCTTCCATCGCATCGACGAAGATCTCGGGCTTCAGGGCGATGCAATCGTCGAAGTGCTTGGACGCTTCGCGCCAGTTCTTCTTCTTGGCGGCGTTGCGGCCGGCCTCAAGGTACTGCTCGCCCTTGGGGGAAAGCTCTGGATCGAAACGGCCCGAAAGGCACTTTCGGATCGCAGACTCAAAGCCATCGTCCATCGGATGGCCGATCCAGGCGACCTTTCCGTTGGTGCAGACGAACGCCGTCGGGATGCCCTTCTGCCCCGATGCTTCCATCCAGCTGCGGCTGATGCCTTCGCCAGCCCAGCCCACGTTGTAGGTCATGCGCGAGCCCATCCTCTTGATGAAGGGATCGACCTTTGACTTGTCATCTGAGGAGTCAGTGCTGACCCCGAGCACCCGAAGACCGCGCCAGGCATTGGCCCTAGCGACCTCGTTGATGTGGGGAATCGCCTTCACGCACGGGCCGCACCAGGTGGCCCAGAACTCGACGACGGTCACCTTGGCATCCGCGAGGTTGTCCTTCGAGCCCTGCACCATTTCGACGTTGTCGAGGCTGGGCATGGCCGACCCGACCTTGAGCTTCTCAGGCTCCTGCGCTGCAGCGAACAGGGTGGCGACACAGGTGAACGCGGCAATCGTGTGGGTCAGCATGGCAACGGATCCTTCGCTTGAGTATAGACCGAACCCGGAGGGAATCAGGCGTCCTGCAGCGCACTCAGGCATGAGAATGATTTGCCCTCGAGCATTTCCAGGCTGGCACCGCCACCAGTCGAGATGTGCGTGAGCGCATCGGCGAGCCCGGCCTGCTCGACGGCGCTGGCCGTGTCGCCGCCCCCCGCTACGGTCGTGCAGCCCTGCTTGGTGGCTTCGGCGACTGCGCGGGCCAAGCCAAACGTTCCCACATTGAAGGGTTCGGTCTCGAAGGCGCCCATGGGGCCGTTCCAGACGATGGTCCGGGCGCTCGCGACTGCAGCAGAGTAGGCGGCCAACGTCGCCGGTCCGATGTCGAGGCCCATCAGCCCATCAGGAATCGCACCAACGACCACGCTGGTCGCGGTGCCTGACTTGAGTTCCGCGCCGCACACATGATCTGTTGGAAGGAGCAGCGCCGTGCCGCGCTCCTTGGCCAAGCCAAGGATGGTCCGCGCCTGGTCGACCATGTCCCTCTGGACCAGGCTGCGCCCGATGCCGATCCCCTGCGCGAGGAGGAACGTATAGGCCATCGCTCCTCCAACGAGGACCGTGTCGACCCGACCGCACAAGTTGGTGAGCGCTGCGATCTTGTCGCTGACCTTGGCGCCACCGATGATGGCGACGAACGGCCGCTTGGGCTTTTCCAGCACGCCCTGCAAGTACGTCAGTTCGCGCTCAAGCAGCAAGCCAGCCACGCACGGCTTGGGGGCCATGGCGCGCGGCAGTGCATCCATGCTCGCGTCGGTGCGGTGGGAGCACCCGAATGCATCGTTGACATAGGCATCGGCGTAGCCGGCGAGCCTGGCTGCGAAGGCGGGATCGCCCTTCTTCTCGCCCTTCTCGAAACGGAGGTTTTCCAGCAAGAGCACCTGGCGCGGCTTGAGCGCGGCGGCGGCGGCGGCCGACTCAGGCGAGGTGGGCAGCTCACCCGCCATCTGCACCGGTCCATCAAGGTGCCCGACGAGCAGCTGGTCCAGCACCTCGCGGACCGGACGAGCGCTTTCCGAGGCCTGGAATCCCGTGCCATCGGGGCGACCAAGATGGCTCGCCACGACGACCGAGCCGCCGCGATCCAGAACGCTGACGATGGTGGGCACCGTCAGTCGCACGCGACGGTCGTCGGTGATGCGTCCATCGTCGTCCATGGGCACATTGAAGTCGGCACGGATGAACACGCGCTTGCCGGTCACGTCGAGGTCGCGGATGGTTTTCTTGGGCATGATTCAGGCTCCGGGCGCCGGAAGGTACCGTCCGCGAATGCCTGAAGGCCGCGTGATCGTGGTGATGGGTCCAACCGCCAGTGGCAAGAGTGCGCTGGCCATGGCCATGGCCCGGGCTGCAGGCCCCATGGCGGAACTCATCAGCGCCGACAGCATGCAGGTCTACCGAGGCATGGACATCGGGACTGCCAAACCAACGGCGGCCGAGCGCGCCGCGGTGGTCCATCACGGTCTGGATCTGGTCGAACCGAGCCACGACGGCTTCACGGTCGAAGACTGGCTGGAGCATGCCAACGCGGCACTGGCCGCAATCCATGGCCGTGGTGGCGTGGCCATTGTGGTCGGCGGCACCAACCTGTACGCGAAGGCGCTGCTTGAGGGACTGTTCGATGGGCCGCCTGCGGATGCCGCCCTGCGCGAAGAGCTCTCCGCGTGGGACCTCGACGCTCTTCGCACCGAACTCATGCGCATCGATCCGACGGCCGCCGAGCGGATCCATCGCAACGATCGTCGCCGCACGATCCGGGCAATCGAAGTCCATCGTGCAACTGGAACGCCCATCAGCGTGCTGCAGGCGCAGTGGCGGGAACGACCGGCGGCACTGCCTGCAGGCTGGTCCCTCATTGGCCTCACCATGGCTGTCGAGGCGAACAACCGCCGTATCAATGCCCGTGTCCGAGGGATGCGGTCCATGGGACTGGTCGACGAGGTGCGAACGCTCGCTGCGGATGGGGGGTTCGGTGCGCAGGCGGCGACGGCCGTGGGATACCGAGAACTCCTCGCGCACCTGCGTGGAGCATCGAGCGAGGACGATGCCTTCGAGGCCATCAAGATCGCCACGCGCCAGCTGGCAAAGCAGCAACGGACCTGGCTGAAACGCTTCGTGGACACGCCCGGATCGACCTGGATCGATGCCGGCGATGGGCTCACGGAGGAGCGCATGGCCGAGATCGCAAAAATATCTTTCGCGTGAAACGCTGGAGAAACAGGGCGCAAATGGCCGACGGCCCCTGCAACACGGTCACTCCCTGAGGGGTGGGTCGTTGACACCGCCTTCACGTTCTCCGTATCACTCCGCCCCCGACGATGGCCAAATCACGCCCTTCTTCATCAAAACGATCCGGTTCCCGCCGACGGGACGCCGAGCCCACGCCGACCCCCAAGGGCGCGTACCAGCTGGTGATCGTCGAGAGCCCGGCGAAGGCCAAGACCATCGAGAAGTACCTCGGGCCCGGCTTCGTGGTGAAGGCATCGATCGGCCACATCCGCGACCTGCCCAGCAAGTCCCCCAAGGGCGAGAAGCAGCCGGTGCCCGGTGTTGACCTCGACCACGACTTCGCGCCGACCTACGAGATCGACGACGACAAGACGCGCACCGTGTCGGAGCTGCGTCGACTGGCCAAGAGCGCCAACGAAGTCTGGTTCGCCACCGACTTGGACCGCGAGGGCGAGGCCATCGCGTGGCACCTCACGCAGGTTCTGGGCGTCAACCCCTTGCAAGCCAAGCGTGTCACCTTCGATGCGATCACCAAGAGCGAGGTGCAGCGAGCGTTCCAGTCGCCGCGCGCCATCAACATGGCACGCGTCGATGCGCAACAGGCACGCCGCATCGTTGACCGCATCGTGGGCTACCAAGTCTCTCCGATCCTGTGGAAGAAGGTGGCTGGTGGCCTGAGCGCCGGCCGTGTTCAGAGCGTGGCTACCCGCATCGTGGTCGAACGCGAGCAGGAGATTCGCGCCTTCACGCCCAGCGAATCGTGGGAACTTTCGGCCTGCATGACCTTCGAGGTCGAGGCGGCCGTCGGCCTGCACGGCGAGTGGTCCACGTTCCTCGCTCGCCGGGATGAGCGTGGCCGCCCGCCGCTCGTCCGGGAGCGCATGGGCTGGCTTGCCGAGCACACCGCCCTGTCGTGTGAACTCGTCGAAGTGGGCGGCAAGCCGCTGCGCATCGAAGCCCAGAACACGAGCGAGGATGACCTTGCGCCCGATGCCCGGTCGGTCGCCGAGGCTGCCGGCCTGATCGACCTTCGCATCGACCGCGCGAGCGACGCTGCCGCCAAGGGGCGCGGCCAGAAGCTCGTGCGCATCGTGGGCCGCCCCGATCCTGCCGCGCGATACCGCGTCGAGTCGATCGACGTCACCCGCACTCGGTCCAAGCCGTATCCACCCTTCATCACGAGCACGCTGCAGCAAGCGGCGAGCAGCCGGCTGGGGATGTCGACCGATCGCACCATGCGGATCGCCCAGCAGCTCTACGAGGGCATCGATCTTCCGGGCGAGGGCCGCGTGGGCCTGATCACCTACATGCGAACAGACTCGACGAACCTGTCACGCGAAGCGATCGACATGGCGCGTCGGTACCTGAAGGATCGCCACGGTGATCGCTATGTCCCGGACAAGCCGCGCTTCTATGCGAGCAGCAACGACGGAGCGCAGGAAGCCCACGAGGCGATCCGGCCGACCGATCCCTTCCGCGAGCCCGACCGCATCGCGGGCGTGCTGACTGACGAGCAGCTCAAGCTCTACCGGCTGATCTGGTCATGCTTCGTCGCGTGCCAATCGACCGATGCCGAGTGGGATTCGACTGCCGTGCGCATGCGCCGGTCCGATCGGGACACCGGTGCGGTGTTCAAGGCCAACGGACGGGTCCTGCGTTTCGACGGGTTCTACAAGATCAGCGGCCTGCCCAAGGATGATGGCGACCAGGTGCTGCCGGCCTTCGAGAAGGGTGCGATGCTCGCCCCCTTCGACATCGAGCCACGCCAGCGTTTCCAGGCACCTCCCCCGCGCTACTCCGAGGCCACGCTCGTGAAGAAGCTCGAGGAGGAAGGCATCGGCCGCCCTTCGACCTACGCCAGCACGATCAACACGATCGAGGATCGTGGCTACGTCGACCAGCAGGACCGTCGCTTCTACGCCACTGCACTCGGCGAGGCCGTGACCGAATTCCTGAAGGCTGGCTTCAAGAGCCAGTTCATCGAGCTTGGCTACACCCGCGGCATCGAGCGCGAGCTCGACGAAGTGGCGCAGGGCAAGGAACGCTGGACGGACCTGCTCCACCGATTCCACGATGCGTTGAAGCCGCTCCTGGGTACGGCTGCGCAGGCCGACCATGTGAAGGCCGCGTCTCGACCGTCGCCTTACGCCTGCCCGCTGTGCGGCCGGCGGCTTGAATACCGCCTCGGACGCACGGGCGAGTTCCTCTCGTGCAGCGGCTACAACGAGAAGATCCCTGATCCGGCTGCGGCAGCGAAGCCCGCGAAGAAGGCCTCATCGAAGGCCAAAGCCAAGCCCAAGCCGCCCAAGATGGTGCCGGCGTGTTCCTATGCCTCCCCCTGCAATCGCCGCGGCGAACCGCTCCTGGCCGAGCAGCTCGACCTGCTCTCGCCCGCGGGGGTGCCGATGGTCAAGCG
>VGXJ01000105.1 GCA_016873375.1 Phycisphaerae bacterium | reverse complement strand
TCCGCTTGAGGGAAATCCTGGCCGAGGAAGGCATTGACCCGCCACCGTCTGACCAGTAACCCTTGGTCGAGGGGCGCAGAAGCTGTTGTCGACCGGTCATGATCGACACCATCGGCCGGCCCCGCCCCCGCTGCGTCCGTACGATTCTGGAATGCTGATTTCTTCGACCCTCGTCGCGGCAGCCCTTGCCGCGGTCGCCCCGACCATCAACGCTGCTGATGCCAATCAAGGCCTTTGCCGCTACCCCGATGTCAGCCGAGACTCGATCGTCTTCATCTACGGCAACGACCTGTGGCTGGTGCCCAAGATCGGCGGCATCGCGCGACCAGTGGCCAGCCCACCGGGCTTCGAGGGCTCGCCCCGCTTCAGCCCCGATGGCCAGACCATCGCCTTCCGCGCGAACTACGACCAGTCGCTTGATCTCTACACGATCCCCGCAGCAGGCGGCATTCCCGAGCGCGTGACGCATCACCCAGCACCGGAAGGCCTTTGCGACTGGATGCCCGATGGCAAGAGCCTGATCTTCATGACGGGCGCCATGGAGGGGCTTGACCGTGCCCAGAAGCTCTACACGATTCCCGCGTCGGGCGGCCTGCCGGCGAAACTGCCCGTGCCATACGGCACCAACGGTGCGATCGACCGAACCGGCGAGTGGCTCGCCTACACGCCACACTCGACCGACAACCGGACATGGAAGCGGTATCGCGGTGGCATGGCGACCGATGTCTGGCTCATGAACCTCAAGACCGGGGAGAGCCGCAGGATCACCGACTGGGAGGGGACCGACACCCTGCCGATGTGGCACGGACGCAAGGTCTACTTCCTGAGCGATCGCGGTGCGACCCAAGGCCACACGCTCAATGTCTGGAGCTACGACCTTGAGAGCCGCAAGACGGCCCAGGTCACCACGCTCGACACCCATGATGTTCGCTGGCCGGCCATCGGGCCCGATGATGCCAGCCCGGGCGAGATGGTCTTCCAACACGGTGACCGGATCATGCTGCTGAACCTGGGCTCGGGGATCTCCTCAGCCGTCAACATCGAGGTCCCGGGAGACCGTGACACGCTGCGCACCACCACGGTCGATGCCGCCGGCACGATTCAGGATGCGAGCATTTCCCCTTCCGGCAAGCGTGTCGCCGTCGTCGCGCGCGGCGACATCTGGTCTGCACCTGCAGAGAATGGCACGCCCCGCAACCTCACGCGAACCGATGGGATCTTCGAGCGCAGCGCATCATGGAGCCCCGATGGCAAGACGATCGCCTACTTCAGCGACGCCACCGGGGAATACGAGCTGTGGACGATGCCGGCCGACGGCAAGGGCGAAGCCCGACAGGTCACCAAGGGTGGCACATGCTTCCGGACCAGCATCTCGTGGGCGCCGGACTCGAAGCACCTTGTCATCACCGACAAGACCGGCGCGATCGATCTCGTGAAGCTGGAGGACGCCTCGATCCGTCGCATCGATCGCGACCCGGAGGCGCGCGCCGTGGGCGTCTCGTTCAGCCATGATTCGCGTTGGATGGCGTGGGCACGCTCCGCGGACGACAGCGAGATGGAGGTGATCTTCATCTTCGACACGACCGCTGAGGGTGCAAAGCCCGTGCAAGTCACCAGCGGCTACTTCAACGACGGAGAACCGGTCTTCGATCGCAAGGGGCAGTGGCTCGCCTACACCAGCCAACGCAATTTCGCCCCGACCTACAGCGAGTTCGACACCACCTGGATCTATGGTTCCTCGCAGGTGCTGATGGCGGTGCCGCTGAAGAAGGACATGGCCCTGGCGTGGCTCCCCAAGAGCGATGAGGAAGGTCAGAAGGATGAGGCCAAGCCATCTGCCGCGGGCGATGGCGGTGCTCCTGCCGCCGGTCCGGGTGCGGACCCAAACCGCCCGGCAGGTCCGCCAGCCGGTGGACGGCGTCGACGCGGCGCTGAAGGCCCGGGTTCGGATCCGGTGACGGCACTGGCTGACGATGACGACGACAAGGACAACGAGAAGAAGGATGAGAAGAAGGACGACGAGGACCAGCAGGACGACGACGCCAAGACGCCGGCCGGACCGACTGGCTCGTGGAAGGGAACGATCACCTTCGGCGGGGGTGAGCCGGTCGAGTTCACGCTCGAACTCACCGTGGCCGAGGACAACTCCGTCAAGGCAACCTCGATCACGAAGGACGGCACAGTCGAGTTGACGGGCACCTGGGACGCTGCCACGAAGGTGATGAAGCTGCGCGGCATGCTCGGTGAGATGACCTACGAAGCCGAACTCACCATCGATGGTGACACGATGCGCGGCAGCGCCTCCTCGACGGCGAAGGATGGGACCTCGACCAAGATCGAGCTCACGGCGTCCCGCGTCAAGCGCGAAGGCCGCGCCGCTGGCGGTCGGGGCGAGCGTGCGCCCGAGCCCAAGCGCGTCGAGATCGATCTCGATGGGTTTGAGGCGCGGGCCGTCGAGTTGCCCGTGCCGAAGGGCTCCTTCGGATCATTGGGCTTCAACGACCGCAACGAGTTGCTGTTCGGTCGCGACGGATCCGTGCGCATGCTCGACCTGAAGGAGGCGAAGCCCACCGAGAAGGCCGGGCCTGCCGGCATGCGCTTCGATGTCTCGGCCGACGGCAAGAAACTCCTCATGGGTGGCCGCGGCGGCGCATCCATCGCCGCGGCCTCGGCTGGCGCCACGCCCAAGCCGATCGTCTCGAGCCCGATGCTCGTTGCAGTCGACCCACGCGATGAGCACCGGCAGATCCTCGCCGACTGCTACCGCATCATGCGCGACTGGTTCTACGACGAGGGCATGCACGGCGTTGACTGGAAGGCCATCCACGATCGCTATGCGGGCATGCTGCCGTCGGTGGTCACTCGCGAAGATCTCAATTACCTGATCAGCGAGATGATCAGCGAGCTCAATGTCGGCCATGCGTACCTGCGGGGTCCCGGTGATGTCGAAGAGACGCCGAGCCGCTCGGTCGGCATGCTCGGCGTGGACTTCGCGGAGGCGACCCTTGACGACGGATCCCCGGCAAAGGCCTGGAAGCTCGCCCGATTCCCCAGTGGCGGTCCCTTCGACAGCGAGGCGCGCAGTCCACTGACGCTGCAAGGCCTGGGCATCGCCGAAGGCGACTACCTGCTCGCCGTCAATGGCGTGGCGGTGGACACCTCGAAGGACCCTTGGGCTCCGTTTGTCGGCCTCGCCGGCAAGTCGACGGTGCTGACCATCTCGAAGAAGCCCGTGCGCGATGCCGATGCCAAGGACATCGTCGTGATGCCGATAGGCAGCGAGTCGGGCCTGCGCTACCGCGCATGGGTCGAGTCCAAGCGCAAGCGCGTCGAGGAACTCTCGGGCGGGCGGATTGGCTACATCTATGTGCCCAACACGGGTGTCGATGGCCAGACCGAGCTCGTGCGCGGCTTCTACGGCCAGCGCATGAAGCCCGCGCTGCTCATCGACGAGCGCTGGAACGGCGGCGGCCAGATCCCGACGCGCTTCATCGAGCTCCTCAACCGTCCGGTGACCAACTACTGGGCGCGCCGTGATGCGCGCGACGGTGCGTGGCCACCGGATGGCCACCGCGGCCCGAAGGCCATGCTCATCAACGGCCTCGCCGGCTCGGGTGGCGACATGTTCCCCTGGCTCTTCAAGGCCAACAAGCTCGGGCCCACGATCGGCACGCGCACCTGGGGTGGCCTCGTCGGCATCAGCGGAAATCCCTCGTTCATCGATGGCGGCAGCATCAGCGCCCCCACCTTCGGCTTCTACGAGATCGATGGCACATGGGGCGTCGAAGGCCACGGCGTCGATCCCGACATCGAGGTGCTCGATGATCCGGCGAAGATGAAGGACGGCGGCGACCCGCAGCTCGAGAAGGCCGTCGAGGTCCTGCTGAAGCAACTCGAGTCGGGCGCCTGGAAGCCAGTGCCGCAGCCCAAGGGACCCGATCGCCGGGGCATGGGCCTGCCGAAGGCCGATCGCTGAGCGCGCGCGATCAGCGCGTCGAGGTCGACACGATCCACTCCACCATCGCCTTGAGCGTGGCGGGGTCAATCGTCGTTTCGATCTGCGCATACTCAGCGATGCCACCAGTCGTGCACGGCTGAAAGAGGTGATTCACGCCGGGCACCACGCGGATGGTGGCGCGGTCACCAAGACCAGTCTTCGCAAGCGCGGCTTGGGCCAGCGGCTCGTTCGACGCCGCAGGCACCTGCAGGTCGCGCTCACCGAAGAGAGCCAGCGTTGGGCAGCGCACCCTCTCGAGCGTCGGCGCCGGGTCATAGGCGAGGAACGCGCGCATCCACGGCGACGACAGCACCACCGGATACGGATCCATGATCTCGTAGAGGCCCGGCGGCAGCTCTGAGGCCTTCGCGAGCAAGGCACCCCGCAACTTCTCCTGCAGCTCGGCCTGCGGCACCGCGGGATCCTTGGTTTGCGCGATCAAGTCAGCCAGTGTGCGACGCATGGAATCCACCATCGCTGCATTCGCACCGCCTGCGGCGGCGAGCAGGCCTGTCTGCTCGACCAAGAGCGCATCCCCCTGCTGCGCTGGCCCGGCCAAGAGCACCATGAACGCGACATCGTCGCGGGTGGTGGCGAGCATCGGGGCGATCAGCCCACCCTCGCTGTGACCGACCAGACCGATGCGCTTGGCATCGATACCCGGCTGCTTCGCAAGCCAATCGATGGCGGCGGCCGTATCGCGCGCAAGATCGGCCGTGGTCGCGGGCTCGAGCGAGCCGGTCGAGCCACCCACGCCGCGATCGTCGAGCCGCAGCACGGCCACGCCTGCGCGCGTGAGCGCATCGGCGATCACGAGGAAGGGCTTATGCCCCATGAGCGACTCATCGCGATCCTGCGCTCCCGAACCCGTGATCAGGATCACAGCGGGGACGGGCGAGGTCAACTCAGGCATCGTGAGCGTGCCGGCGAGCACGAGCTGATCCGTCGCCTGCTCGATCTTCACATCGGTCGAGCGGTACGGGAACGGCGGCTTGGGCTCCTGCGGGCGCTTGAGCTCAGGTGGCTGGCCGCGCATGAGCAGCAGCGGGAACTCCTGACCGCCTTGGCTCCAGGTGCCATCGATCTCGCTGGCATCGGCGTTCAGCGTGCCGGTGAACTCGCCGCGCACGGCGCTGCAGCGCAAGCTGACCGATCGATCCGCGCGCAGCACGATCGACTCGACGGGGATTCCCATCGCACCTTGATCAGGCGAATCCATCGTGCCGGTGCCGCGCTCGCCGCGACCGCGTTCGATGCGGAAGACCAACGGCAGCCGCTTCGGCCCTGCCTGCAGCGTGCCGAGGAAGGTGCCGAGTGCAGGCTGGATGTCGATGACCGCAGCCTTCGGCGCGGGCGCATCATCCTGCGCCAGCGACGGAGCCGAGACACTCAGGGCAAGGCATGCAACGGCGACGAGCGATGGGCGCAGCATCGCTCCATCCTAGATCCCGAGCCGCGCGCTTGAATCACTCAGCACCGAAGCGATGCACCATGCGATGGTCGTAGCGTTCGCCTGGGCGCAGCACCACGGTGGGCCAGCCCGGCTTGCCCTGCTTGTTGATGCTGTCGGGATAGGCCTGCGTCTCCAGGCAGAGGCCATCGTGCTTGCGGTAGGTGGCACCGTCCTTGCCAGGGATGCCGTCGAGGAAGTTGCCCGAATAGAACTGGATCCCGGGCTGGTTGCTCGAGACGAGCATCGTGATGCCGGTCTTCGGGCTGCGCAGGAGCGCCGCCGGGCGCATGGTGCCAGCTGCGCCATCCACGCACCAGTTGTGGTCGAAGCCACCAGGATCGTCCTTGGTGGCAGGCAGCTGGTCGATGTCACGGCCGATCGGCTTGGCCGCGCGGAAGTCCAGCGGCGTTTCGTCGACGGGCTTGATCTCGCCCGTCGTGATCAGCGCCGCATCGACCGGCGTGTAGTCCCCCGCCATGAGCTTGAGCTCATGATCGAGGATCGCTCCCGAACCATGCCCACCGAGATTCCAGTACGAGTGATGCGCCATGTTGACGACCGTCGGTGCATCGGTCGTTGCGGACATGTCGACGAGCAATTGGTTGAGGGGCGTGAGGGTGTAGGTCACCATCGCCTTGACGGTGCCGGGGAATCCCTCCTCGCCATCCTTGCTCGTGTAGGTGAAGACGACCTTGGGCATGCCTTGCTCGAGGCTTGCCTTGCCTTCCCACATGACCTTGTCGAATCCCTTCGCGCCACCATGCAGGCAGTTGGGGCCGTTGTTGCTGGTGACCTGGAACGGCTTGCCATCGATCATGAACTGGCCCTTGCTGATGCGATTGGCGCACCGGCCCGCCGTGCACCCGAAGTACTGCGTGCGCTCGACGTAGTCCTGCACGGTCGACCGGCCCAGCACGACATCGACCGGCTTGCCGCTGCGATCGGGAACGTGAAGCTCGGTGATGATCGTGCCGTAGTTCGTCACACGCATGCGCATGCCCGAACCGCTGTCGAGCGTCCATAGGCGAACGGGCGTGCCGTCGACGGTGCCCCACTCGGTCACGGAGAATGCGGCTTCAGGATGGACCTTCCGGTCTGGCGAGGTGCTG
>VGXJ01000104.1 GCA_016873375.1 Phycisphaerae bacterium | reverse complement strand
TCGGCAAGCGATCGCGTGGCGATGCTGCCCGCCTCTGCCACGACCTTGGAACTCCTGCCTCGACCGGTCGACGGCGAAGCGCGCGTCATCGTGTGGCCTGAACTCAGCGACATGGTCGATCTCGATGTCGTGTCGACCGATCCCGCGATCCGATTGGTCGCCGTGCCCGGCGTGAGGGGGCGCATGCTCGAGGTGCGCGACGGGGGAGGACAGCCCACGGTGCTGCCGGCTGGTCGGCAGGTCTCGATCTCCGTCAAGATGTCGCTGATGGGCAAGCCCATCGGAGGTGCCGTGCGCGCCATGCTGCTTGGACGCGATCCTGATGCGGCGGCGACGCAGCGCCGCATTCCGGGAGGTACGCCGCCGGCGCCGGTCGTGCCGCCAGTCGTGCCACCGAGCGCGGCGACGCCAGCGCCCACCGCGCCTGTGGCCAGTCCTCCAGCAGCAAGTGCGCCACCGGCGCCAGCATCGCAGCCCACGCCACCACCGTCACCGCAGCAACCCGCGCAGCCCACCAACCCAGGAAGCACGCCATGACCTCAACACTCCGCCGCACGCTGCGCCCCAACACCACATGCCCGCAGTGCTGGTCAGCGTTCCCCTCGGCCGATGTGCGGTTCATCGCCGAGAGCCCGACGCTCGTGGGCGATCCCATCGTGGGATCCGACGAGTCCTTGCGATTCCTGCCCACACGCTTCGACCGCCAGGGGCGCGCCATCGATCCGGGTGGTGCAGTCTGCATGCGCATGGCATGCCCGGTGTGTCATCTTGAGGTTCCGCCGGCGCTGCTGGAGGTCGGCCAGACGGTGGTGTCCGTCGTGGGCGCACCATCGAGCGGGAAGTCCGTGCTGCTGGCTGCAGCCACGTTCATGATGCGATCTGGCCTCGTGGTTCCGGGCCTCGACTTCACGGACATCGACCCTTCGCTGAACGACCTCACGATCGATCTCGAAGGAACGCTCTTCAAGAGTGCGACGCCCGAGGTTCCGACGATGATCGCGAAGACCGAAACCTCGGGGCGGCTCTATCGGTCGTACCGACGAGGCGATCTGCGGATCACGGCGCCGAAGCCACAGCTCTTCGGGCTCGCACGCGGTGGAGTGCGGTCCGTGCTCGCGCTCTATGACAACGCCGGCGAGCACTTCCTGCCTGGTGCCGTGCCGCCGTTCGAGCAGGCGACGCGACACTTGGGCGTGTCGTCGGCGATCGTGCTCGTGATCGATCCCACGCAGGACCCCCGCGTGTACGGGCCGCTCGGTGGGCGTGATCACGTGGCAGCGCTCGGAGGCAGCAGCAGCGCACCGGGTCGGGCAGACCTTGTGCTTGTCGAACTGGTGAACCGTGTGCGTCGCCAGCGCGGCTTGTCGGCGAGCGAGCCGCTCCCGCTTCGCGTCGTGGTGGCGCTCTCCAAGCATGACCTCTGGTCGCCGTTGGCACCCGAAATCGAGGATGTGCTCCGCAGCGCATCGACCGCGCACCCCATGCGCGCGCCGGATGGAGCCACGCTGTCGCACATGCATCGTGGTGGCGTGGCGTTCCTCGAGCGTCATCTTCCGGAGGTGCTTGGTGCGGTGCGATCGGTCGAGCCCGGATTCAAGGTGGTGCCGTTCAGCGGACTTGGCCGTGCACCGCAGCTCGATGCCAGCTCGGGAGCCATGAGCATCGTGCCCGCGAGTGTGCGCCCCATCTGGGCTGCCGTGCCCTTCATCGTCGCCCTCTCCGAGGCGATGCCGGATGCCCTGCATGAGTACCGATTCGACGCCTGCGCATGAGCTTCGAACTGATTCACACCTCCTTGCCGCGTGACCTTGACGGACAGTCGGGATTTGGTGTCGCGTGCATGACGCGTGACCTGCCGCGACCCTTGCGTGACGCTCTCGTGGCCCGGAGCGATGGATCGGAACTCGACGCGGCCGCCGATCGCGCGATCTCGTACGCCGTCTGCCAGGTGGCCGGAGCCGCTTGGCCGGTCCTGACTTGCGTGACGCGATGCGGCGCCGATTGGTCCGGCCGCGCCAATCGCGTGGCGCACCACCTCGTGCTCGAGCCGGGCGATCGATGCATCGAGGGCCCGATCGCGCTCGCTCGGTCGTTTCGCTTCGCAAGCGAGGTGCCGGAGGTCGGCCTGCGTTCGCCGCCGATGCTGCCGCAGACACAGTCAAGGGGTGACGCACCGTGGGGAGTCGATCCGGCCTGGTTGGAGCTTCTTGCCGATCGCCTGAGCACGGCGGAGGCGGCCACGGTCTCGGTTCGACTGCCGCGTGGCCTCGATCCCTTGGTGCTCTTCGCCGCAGTCACCGCACGCATAGAGCCCAGGCGAAGGTGGGCCGTGCAGTGGTCCACGGCGGCAGTCGTCAATGCGGGCCGTGGTCTGCCGTCGATCGTGATTGCCCGGGAGCACGATGCGCACGCGCTCGATCTTTCGCTGCGCGCGCCCACTTTGCCCACCCCGGAACCAAACCCGCATGCCGTGCCGGTGAGCACCCCGCCACCGTCACAGTTGCCGGAGCAGGTTGCAGCACGCGCGACATCAGCCGGTCCGGCCCACGAGCAAGTGAGATCCTCGGAAAGGTTGGCCGAACCGCTGCGGCCGGAGCGCACTGCGCGTGAGCCCGTCGTGTCAACGCCCACCAGGCCCTGGCTGCCCATCGCGCTCTTCGCCGTTGCTGGGGTGATCCTGCTCGCGGCGTTGGGGCTCTTGCTATGGTGACCATGTCCATTCGATCGGGGACCAACTCATGAGCCTGACACCGACCATTAGGGAAGTCCAGCAGGTGCTCGACGCCCTGTCACCGCATGATGGTGACGACCTGCAACGCATGCAGATCGCTGCCACCGTTCGATCGTTCGCAGTTGCGCTGCGCCAGTCGATCGGCCGTGCGCTTGAGTTCGCCGACGAGGGGCTGCTGAGCGAGGCGCATGGTGTCATCGCTGACTTCCCCGATCTGCTCAAGCAGTCCGTCGCATGGAATGGCGTGCTTGGTCGGCAGGACGGCGTGGGGTCCTTCGCGCGTGCCTCGTGCGATGGAGTGCGCGCCGGCACGGAGGCCGAGCACGATCGAATCGAGCAGGTCATGCTGGCGTACGGCGAGCGGGAACCGATGCTGCGCGGCTTCCGTCGAGCGTGCATGGAGGGCGAGCGCCCCGCAGCCATGCGGCAGAGGCTTCGTGCCCTCATGGTGGCGGAGGGTGGTTCCGGGGCATGGGCAGCTCAGCTCGCCACGGTCGAGCGCGAATGGATCGACGATGTACGCCGGCGCATGCAGTCAGCGATCGAAGACGCGGAGTTGATTGCCTTCGCGAACGAGGTCCGTCGCGGCGGATGGGCGGCCCGGGTCGACCCAGAGTTTGCCAAGCTCGTCGAATCGCGCGCGCAGCCGTTGCGTGCCAAGGTCGCGCAGGCGCGGTTCGCCGCGCTGGAGGGTGAACTCCGCGCCGCACAGGCGGCCAGCGATCTTGCCGAGGTGGATCGACTCGAGCGTGACTGGGCCGAGCTGCAGCAATCGTCCGGCGTCATGCCGACTGACGAGGTGGCTGCCTCGGTCGCTCCAGTCTTTGCGTGGTCGGCCGAGACGACGGCTCAGCGCGAGCGTGAGTCCCGCCACGAGCGAGCACTCGAAGAGCTGGATTTGCTGCTGCTCGATGAGGCCAACGCGCAGGCCGTCCTGACAGCGTGGGCGCGCATCTGCGACTCGGCCATGCCGGTGCCGGGGGGGCTCGACCTGCGCGCGAGACGCTTCATCCAGTTGCACGAAGACCGCGAGGCACGTCGACATCGCCTGCAACTGGTCGGAGGTGTCGCTGCCATGCTTGTCGTGGGCGGCGTATTGACCGTTGCCGTGGTGTCGTACCAGCGAAGCACCGAACGCAGGGCTGCGGTCGATGCCGTTGCCGCTGCGATGGATGCCAACGATGGCGAACGCGCCGTGTCGCTTGCTGAGGGGATCGAGAAGGCGCATGCAGGCAATCTGAACGCCGCGGAACGCGGGGTGCTGGATGCGGCTGTGGCGCTGCGCGACCGGTTGGCCGCGTTGGAGGAGCGCACTGGCCGCGAACTCGCTGCCGTGGATGAGGCGCTTGCCGCACAAGTCCCGCTGCCACGCGTGACGCTCCTGGAGAACTCGCTGCGTGGCCTTCTGGCGGAAGCCGGACTGTCCGATGCATCGAAGGCCAAGATCGAGCTTGCGCTCGGTCGCTGCGCGGCGCATCGCGATGGGATTTCCGCTGGCCACGATGCGATTACCCGCTCGGCGATGGCCGATGCCGACCAGGTGCTTCGCGAGTGGCCGCCACCGTCGCAATGGTCTGCACGCGAGCGCGTGGACATGGACCGCTGGCAGCGCTACAAGACGGCGCTCGAGAAGCTCGGCCCCGCACTCGCGGCGGCGAAGGCCAAGGTCAGCGAGACGGAGCGGGCGAGCAAGCGGCTCGAGCCGGACCAGGCTGCGGTGAAAGACCGGCTGGACGAGGCGACCGAGCGCATGGCGTCACTGGACGCGGCGCTCCGCCAGATTGCTCCGAACGAGGTGGCGCGCGAGATCACGAGCGAGCAGCAGTTCATCGATCACATCAAGTCCATGCTCAAGGGGCAGACAGGCGTGGTGCTGGGCGACCTCGGGCTTCGGACCGCCTTCGAGGAGACTGACCAGACCGATGACGCGATGCTCGCGCTTGCCGAGTGGCGCGAGACGCTTCGACCGAGCATGCTCGCGTACCTGGGGCCGGAGTTCGAGGTCGCCGAGGATCCTGTGGTCGCGCAGAAGGCGCTGACCGAAATCGAGGCCCACCTTCGCAAGTTCCCGGAGTCGCCGCTCCGCATCGGGCTCGAATCGCTTCGCGATCGGTTGGATCCCGCGAAGCGACAACTCGTCACGACGGTCGAGGATGTGGTCGCTGCCCTCGAGCGTGATGGCTACGCCGACTTGCAGGTCATCAACCTCCGCCAGCAAGGCCGCTTCTTCTACCGTCGTGCTTCCGTGGACGGCGGGCCCACCAAGGGTGCGCTCGAGGTCGCCACCGATCTGATCGAGGCCCCTGACAAGCTCGGCACGGCCACCTCGATCAAGGCCGATCAGGTGCGCGGCGAAGCGGTAGCGTCGCCGGTCTCGGTGGCGTGGGCGGATGGGATCTCACGGCTCGGCGGGGCGCGCAGTTCGACGGTCGTGCCGGCGATCTCGCGAATGCTGATCGAGCTGGCCGAACTCAAGCCGAACGCACCAGGACAGGATGCCCTGATGCAGCTGGCTGTCCTCGCCAACCTCACCGAGATCGCGATTGATGGGCTCGGCCAGCCGGTCGATGCGGATCGGTCGCGCTCGTTGCGTGAGTGGCTCGAGCTGATCCGCAAGCAGAACGCCGGCCTGCTCAGCCTCGACTGGGTCAAGGTCTGCCACGCACCGGAGCAGACCACGCCGCAGCAGCGTCGCGAGGCTGCTGAACTCGTGGGCAAGTTCCCGCTCAAGCGCGGCATGACGCTCCAGTCGGCATCGCAACGGCTTGATGGGTTGAGCACCTACGCGCCCGTCGGCGTCATGATGCAAGCTGACGAAAGGCGCGGCACGCGACGCATCATCCTGTGGCGCCCGGCGCAGGAGGTCCTCGCCATCTCCCAATCGCTCGGTCGAAGCGCCCTCGTCCCTGTTCGCGTCACCAATGGCACCGCCAGCGATGCGGGCCTCGCACTCGGACGCGGTCCCATCCTCCTCTATCGCGACGAAGCCCAGCAGAGCAAGCCATGACGACCGCCGATACGAACCACCGTGCCGCACGCCGGCTCGATGCCGCCGCTGCGGCCTACCGATTCAAGGCACTCGACCCCGAGGCCCGTTGGGGCTTCAAGGCCGGCTTGGGCACGACGCCGAGCCAGCTCGCGTGCCTGATCGCCACCGTGGTCGTGGCAGGCGGCGCGTACCTGATCGTCGGCGTGTTCCGCGGTACGCCGTGGGGCGCATTCCTCTGGCACGAGATGACGGCGTACCAGTTGATCCCGATCCCGGTGATCGTGTTCACCGTCTGGTGCCTCGCGTTCCTCCTCTTGAAGTCCATGAAGATCAAGGCCCAGCGCGCCGTGCTGGAAGCACCGGTGCTCCCGACCGCCAACACGTTCACGCTCACGGCCGAGACGGCTGACGCGGTCGTCGATCGGATCGATGCGATCGCCGACGAACCCGAACGGTTCATCTACCTGTCCAGGGTGCGCGGAGTGCTGCGCATGATGCGCAACCTCGGCCGAGTGGGGGATGTGGACGAACTGCTCGCCTCGCGCGCGGAACAGGACGAGGCGTCGAACGATTCCGGCTACACGGTGCTGCGCGGGTTCATCTGGGCGATTCCGGTGCTGGGCTTCATCGGCACCGTGCTCGGGCTGACCGAGGCCATGGGGCAGTTCGGCGCCACGCTGGGCTCGGTGCAGGATGACGCCGGTTCGTCGCAGGTCTCGGCGCTCGTGCAGAACTTGACGGGCGTCCTCGATGGCCTGAAGACGGCGTTCGTCACCACGGGCCAGGCCCTGGTCGCGGTGCTCATCATCCAGCTCGTCATGATCGCGGTGAAGCGGGCCGACGAACAGCTCCTCGATGACAT
>VGXJ01000103.1 GCA_016873375.1 Phycisphaerae bacterium | reverse complement strand
GCCGCGCGCTGCGACCACCGAGCCGAGCGTGGTCCGCGCGAGGGTCTGCGGGATCGCATCGAAGCCCCACGCACCGGGCCGTACCTCGACGACCGTCAGGCACGCGCCCGAGACCGAGATCGAGTCGCCGCGCGCCGGTTCATGGGACCAACCACAGGGATCAACGGTCAGGCGCACGCCCGCAGGTGTCGGGGTGGCAGCCGTGATGCGGCCCATGTGCTGGACGATGCCGGTGAACATGCGGGGTCGATGCTGTCTGGCACGAAGCGGGCTGCCGTGCCCACCGCCGCGCTACCACGCGCGCACGCAGCGAGCCTGCGGATAGTAGCGCTCGAGGATCTGCTGCCAGCTCTTGCCCGCCTTTGCCGTGGCCTGCGCACCATGCTGGCACATGCCCACGCCGTGACCGAAGCCGCGGCCCGTGAAGACGAAGCCCTTGGGCGTCGAGGCCACCGTGAAGTCGTCGCTCTTGAGCGTGCGCGATCCACCTTCGCCGGGGATGCCGCCATTGATCGCTTCGCGCAGCCGCGAGGCCGGGATCATCACGGGATTGCGCTCCTTGAAGCGAAGCCGGTACTCGACGGGCCGTCCATTCGAGGCGGTCTGCGAGGCCTCGATCGCGATCGGTACATCGATGCCGGCCCAGGTCGGGAACCCGTTGCGCTGGCCGAAACCGCGGATTGCCTGCTGCACCGTGGCCGCGGGCAGCGTGGCGGTCCACCGATAGTGCGCAGAGGCCTTGAAGGCAGACGACTCGCAGCAGCCTGAGCGCACAGGCTGGTCTCCCGAACGCACGGACGCGATGTCGTGGTTGGGATTGGACGTGACGCTCCCGAGCGCGTTGGCACCGCGACCGCCGCATGAACTTGAGTAGAACGCCGGCACCACACTGCCCTCAAAGACAAGCACCATGCCGCGCGTGGCGGCCACCGCCTCGCGCGCGCGCGCATTGCGCGTGTGGCCAGCCCACGCCTGGCTCGACTCGCCACTCGTGACGTCGTAGTGGCGACGACCCTCCCAGCGCGACTCCTCGACGAGCACCCAGCTGCGCGCCGCGACCGCCTGCGCGCGGAACGCGTCCTCGTCCCACTGCGGATAGAGCTCTTTCGCAAGGACCCCCGGCAGGTACTCCTCGACACCGACCTCCATCACCACATCGAGTCCATCAGGCAGCGCGACCAGTGTCACGACGCCCGGCCAGGCGGCACCGTCCCAATCGATCGAAGCCTTGCCGATCGGCCGCACCTCCAGCGGCCCGGCGGCGAAGGAACGGGCGCTGCCCTTGGCGGTGACTTGCCAGCCCTTGGCCGTGGTAGCCACGCGCAGCGGCGCAGCGGCCGTCCAGCGCTCGGTCCCGGAAAGGACCGTGAACTCGCCCGACGGGCACGCGAACGACTGCGGCTTGCGCAGGCGCGTGCCCACCCGCACGCGCACCGTCGGCTCGACCTTCGGCGGAGCGGGTCGCGGCGGATCGAACCGCGGGGCAAACGCCGGTGCGGGCGCCGGCGCGGCGGGTTCAGGCGATGGGGCCTCGGCAACCTCGACTGGAGCGGTCGGCGGCTGGCGGTCCACGCTCGCGGGCGGTGTGGGCTTGGTGGGCGATGGCTCCGGCGCAGGCGGCGACGAGCACGAGACCGCCATGAACAACGCGCCTGCGGCAGGCACGATCGAACTCACCCGCGCCACCAGACTCAAACGACCTGCCATGCCACACCTCCGCGCGACAGCATGTGCCGCTCGGTCAGGGATCGACAGGCAGCGGGAAACCGCTTGAGAATCGAGGCCGCGCCGGCGGGATCAGCCTTCGAGCGTGCGCAGGCCCAGGCCGTGGTCGGCCAGGCGCTCGCGGATCTCGTCGAGGCTGGTCTGGCCGAAGTTCTTCACGCCCATGAGCTCCGCTTCGGTGCGGCTGGCCAGGTCACCCAGCGTCTGCACGCCGAGCATCTGGAGCGCCTTGCGGCAACGCACGCTGAATTCGAGCGATGCCACGGACTTCTCGAGCACCTCTGCACCGACCTGCTCCTTGAGCTTCTCGTAGATCTCGTTGCGCACGCGTGCATAGCCGGCGCCCTCGAGGCCCTGGCCCAAGCGCAGGCCCTTGGCCGCGAGCATCTGCTTGATCTCGATCAGGCTGGTCTCGCCGAAGTTCTTGTAGGCCAGGAGCTCGCTCTCGGTGATCTTGAGCAGGTCGCCCAGCGTGCGGATCTGCATCTTCTTCAGGCAGTTGCGCGCACGCACCGAGAGTTCGAAGTCGGTGACCGGCTGGTCGAGCATCTGGTTGCGCTTGGCATCGTCGCGCGCCTGGTCCTCGTCGTAGAGGCAGTCACGGCTGGCCAGCACATCCTTCAGGAAGAGGCGCGCGCGCTCGTGCGCGGGCTCGGTCTCGAGCACCTTGCGCAGGCAGCGCTCGGCGCGCAGGTAGTCGCCGGCATCCTCGTACATGATCGCCAGGTTCACGAGCGCGTTCATCGGCGGCGTCGGCATGCGGCAGACGCGCTCGAGCAGCGAAATGGCCTCTTCATCCTCACCGACCGACTCCAGCATGGACGCCAGGCGGACAGCCAGCTCGGCATCCTCGCCGGTGGTGGCGATGGGGCGAAGCAGATCGATGGCCTTCATGCGGTGGCCGGTCTTCAGGAACTGCTCAGCCTGTTCGGCGATCACGGGATGGGTGGTGGCGGCCACAGTGGCGGTGGGCATGGGTCAGCGCTCCTCGGGATGGTTCGTGCGGTTCCGGGCGTCCGGAGCCGAGCCCGGGGATCATAGCGGGACCCGGGCAACGCTCAAGAACCGCTGCCGACGCTGCCGGAGCCGCCCGGTTCGAGCCCCGGAGCGGGTTGGGGCGCCCCACCGAGCAGCCTGATCGATCGCCAGCGGCCGCTCTCGAAGCGCCAGGCCATGAACAGCCCGTAGATCACGATGTACGCCGTGGCCGCGAGCCAGGGGCCCGTGCTCTCCCACTCGGGGAACCAGGCCACGAGCGCCATTCCCCCGCCCACGATCAATCCCCAGCTCAGGGTCACCGTGGCAAGGCCGGGCACAAGCGTGTCGCCGGCGCCACGCAAGGCACCCGTGTAGATGATGCCGAGGGCATCGAAGGTCTGGAAGACCGCCGCACAGATCATGAGCGTGCCGCCGATCGCGACGATGCGGGCGACCTGCTCCGCCGGCACATCGCCTGAGTCCGCGAAGATCCCGACCATGTCGTGGCGCCACACAAACATGACGACGCCCCACAGGGTCATGTACGCGAGCGAGACCGTGAGCGCGGCGTGCGTCTGACGCACGGCGTTGTCAGGGCGGCCTGCGCCGATCGACTTGCCCACCAGGCTCGCGGTCGCCACGCTGAAACCGACCGCGGGCATGAACGACATGTGCATGAAGCGCAGCACACTCCATCCGGCAGCCAGGTGATCGGTGCCGAAGCGACCGACGAGCGAGCTCATGAAGAGCGCCCAGCAGATCATCTCGTTGCTGAACTGGATTCCGTTGGGCACACCGGTCCGGATGAGGCCGCCAAGCATGCCCCACTGCGGCTTCCATGCGGTCCGCGTGCCGAGCTCGGCATGCAGCTTTGGACCGAGGAAGACGACGAAGGGCACGAGGAACTCGACGAAGGTGCCGATCACGGTCGCAACCGCGGCGCCGGCGACGCCGTGCGCCTGCGTGCCGGGGATCCCCGGCAGGCCAAGGCTCGGCAGCCCGCGTTCCCCGTAGATCAAGATGAAGTTGCCGACCACATTCACCACATTGCCCACGATCGCCGCGACCGTGACGACCTTCGGCCGGTGGATGCCGAAAAAGAAGTTCGACATCGCCTTGCCGGCGAGCGTGACGATGCCGGCGCCGACGAGGATCCCGGCATACTGCGTCTCGAGCTCCTGCACGCGGGGCTCATGCCCCATCGCCCCGAAGAGCGCCGGCAACCCGAAGAACGCCAACGGCAGCAGCAGGACCAGCCAGCTGACGACCGCGATCCAGATGCCGCTCCATGCATAGCTCGCTGCATCGTGCAGCCGCCTCGCCCCGAGCGATTGGCTCACAAAGGTGTTCACGAGCGTGATCACGCCGACGAGGAACGACATCGGAGCCCAGCTCCACACACCTCCGTTGCCCTGTGCCGCCAGTTCCACCATGCCGACCTGCGCCACCATGAGGCTGTCGACGAACTGCATCATGGTGTACGAGGTCATCGTGACGACCGTCGGCCATGCGAGCGACCAGACCTCACGGACATCGGACAGCCGCGCGGCGACGCCGCGACCGCGGGATGGGCTCATAGGTTCCATCGGGAAGCTGGCGGCGTCAGAGCGCCACCAGCTCCATGTCGGCCTGGACGGTCGAGACCTTGGTCACCGGGTCGATGTCGGCGGCAAATGCCTCGAGCCCCTTGGTGCGGGCCATCTCTGCGCGCACCGTGGCCGCCGAGAACGCCGCACTGCGCGCATGGCGGCGGTGGGCATCCAGTTCGATCGCGATCTGGGCCTCGCTGCGCGCGAAGTCCATGGGCGCAATCGCGGCCTTGAAGCCCTGGAGCAGGCCGTTGGCGTTGACGAACGAGCCGGGCTTCTCGACCCAGGTGCACGACGGCAGCACGACATCGGCGGCGTTGGCGAGCCGGTCCGGCAGCGTGTCGATGAGGACCAGCGCTCGGCCGCTCACGGCACGCACGAGCTCGTCAGACTGCCACGCGCTTGGGTAGTTGCCCGTGACGACGCACGCCTTGGCACCCGCCGACTGCACCGCGGCGCACCAAGCGCTCGCATCGTGCACGGCCGAGGCCGAGCGCCCTGCCACCGAAGCGGCCACGGCCTCAAGCGCCATGCGCACGCCGCGCGCGTTGGGCGCCTTCTCGGCGCGCACCACGAAGCCGTTGGGGAAGGTCTTGTCCTGGCCATCGACCGGGATCGGGCCTACGCCAAGCACGGCATTGGCATCGTGCGCGAGCACGGCATGCGCGAGCAGGTAGGCATCCTCGCAGGAGAGCATCGGGCTCACGAGCAGCGCAAGGCGGCCCGCGGCAGCGCCCTGCGCGAGCACCGCGCCGGCGGCTTCGATCGCCTTCGTCCAAGCCTGGGCGGCGTGGGCGGCGTCACCGGCAGGCTGGCCCTTCAGCATCGGCAGCGCGAGCCGATCCTCGCGGTGCACGAACTTCCAGCCGTAGCGCACCTCATCCGTGATCCACCATTGGTTCACTGCAGCGTTGCGACGCGGCTTGATGCGGTACACGCGGCCGTCGTTGTGCTCGACGCTGATGTTGTCGCCGCTCGAGGTGATGCCGTCGATCGACGGCGTCTTCGTGAGGAACCACACGCGCTGCTGGAAGAGGAAGTCCTTGTCGAGCAGCGCACCCACCGGGCAGAGGTCGATGACATTGCTGGCGAGCTCGTTGTCGAGCGCCATGCCCGGGAAGACATCGATCATCTCGGTGCCGCCGCGGCCCTCGACCATGAGCTCGTTGGTCTGGGTGACCTCGCGCGTGAAGCGAACGCAGCGCGTGCACATGATGCACCGGTCGCTGTAGAGCAGGATGTTCGGGCCGACCTGCTTCTTGGGATTCTTGATCTTCTCCTCGACGAAGCGGCTCTCGCCGCGGCCGTACTCGTGCGAATAGTCCTGCAGCCCGCACTCGCCCGCCTGGTCGCAGATCGCGCAGTCGACCGGGTGGTTGATGAGCAGGTACTCCATCACGGCCTTCTGGTTGGCCTTGGCCTTGTCGCTGTCGGTGTAGACGACCATGCCCTCTGCTGCGTGCGTGTGGCAGGTGGGGCTCAGGCGGCCCGTTGATTCGAGCTTGCCGGTCTTGGGGTTGGGCTGCCAGATCTCGGCGAGGCAGATGCGGCAGTTGGCCGGGATCGACAACGAGTCGTGGTAGCAGTAGTGCGGGATCTCTTCCTCGTTCGCCAAGGCGACCTGCAGGATGGTCTGGCCCTTCTGGAACTCCATCGGCTTCCCGTTGATCGTGATCTGCGGCATGGGCCCCGAAGTCTAGCGGCGCAGTCGGCCACCCGGCTCGGTCACGGTGCCGCCGGATCGGTGCGGCACTGCAGGACGATGGTGCCGTCCTGGAAGGCCAGGTCGAGCAGGTGGACCGATCGGCCATCGGACAGGTTCATGGTGGGCAGTCCTCCGCCCAAGCGCGCAAGGTCACCAGCGAGTCCGCCCGCGACCATCGCCGGCAGCGCAAGCGCACCGGCCCCCACGCTCGTGACCTCAAGCCCGATCGCCCCCGGTTCGCCGACGACCTCAAGCCTGCACCAGTCGATCCGACCCTGCCGCGAGAGCATGACCAGCAGAGAACCCTCGCGTTCGATGGCCAGCGCTGCGCGCTCGAGCGGCTGGCTGCGGAGGTCATCGGGGATCGAGTCGCGAGCGAACTCGGCCCACGGGCGCCACCGCTGGGCAAGCCAGCCGTTCAGGTCGACGGGGTCGATCGCGATCGCCCATGGTTCGGGCCCCCGGACCTGATGGAGTGCCGCGGCGAGCGCCTTCTCGAAATTCGCGGCTCGCGCCTCGGCCTCGGTCGAGATCGCCTTCGCCCGGGCGCGCGACCATGCCTCCGGCTTGACCTGCGTCAGGGCGATGGCTCCAAGGCCGCCCGCCAGCACCGCCACGCCCGAAGCCATCAGCAGCAGGCCGCGGCGGCGCGAGGACCGGCTCA
>VGXJ01000102.1 GCA_016873375.1 Phycisphaerae bacterium | reverse complement strand
AGGGCTCCTCGAGCGAGCGATCGCGCATCGAGCGCATGCGATAGACGAAGACCGAGCCGTCCGCGAGCACGTCGAGCACGAACCGATCCTTGTTCTCTGAGATCATCACGGGCGCGCGTCCGCCGCCATTCAGGTCGAAGCTCCAGACCTGGAGCTTCGGCAGCGCGTGCCAGTCGAGCACGGCCCGGAGCGCTTCCCGGTTCTTCGGGTCAAGGAGCGTCGAACGCTCCTGCTCGGAGAGCCGCGCGAAGGCATCGTTCGTCGGCACGAAGACCGTCCAGCTGCGGTCGGGTGCGGGCTGGGCCCAGTCCTGCTCGCGACCACTCGCCTCAACGGCCGCAATGAAGGTCGAGAACCGCCCGTCCGGGACCATGCGCAACGCATCGAGCAAGTCGGCCGGCGCCGCTTCCTTCATGCCCATGCCCATCGATTCCTCCGAGCGGGCGGGCTTCGGCAGCACCACCCGGTCGATGGCGTGGATCACGCCGTTGCCACACAGGATGTCGGGCTGCACGACCGCTGCCGCGCCGAAACGGAATCCACGCCGGTCCGCGCTGATTGTCTCGCGGTCGCCCGCGGCCGTGCGGGCCATCTGCGGATCCGCGATGTTGCCGACTTCCATCGAGAGCAGTCGGCCTGGCACCACATGATGGGCAATGATGCCGCGCAGCTTCTCCTTGTTCTCGGGAAGCAGCAGCGACTCAAGCGTTCCGGCAGGCAGTGCAGCGAAGGCCTCGTCGGTCGGCGCGAACACCGTGAACGGCCCCTCCGAACGAAGGAGTTCGGCCAGCCCGGCCGCCTCCACGGCCGCGACGAGCGTCTCGAACTTGCCGGCAATCGCGGTGTCCACGATGTTGGGCTTGCCGCGGCCGTCGAAGAAGGATCGCCCCCTGGCCGGGGGGTTCGGCGGCGACTGGGCGCCCGCCACGGTCGTGAGGCCTGACATGAGGCAGGCCACCGCGAGTCCGGCGGCGATCACGCGAAGCGGCATGGAGGGGCGACGCTGAAGCGATCCTGACATGATGATCGTGATCCTACCTTCGAGCGATCCGCCATCGCCCATGGTGCATGCCTGCGCCGGCGTGCGGAACGCCGATGCTGCCAATGACTCCGCGGCTGCCACGAGGCAGACGCCGTACTCGCGTGTGGACGCGCCGCAGGTGCGAAGGACGAGCGTACCGTACGCGAGTTCCTCGGACGACCTCAGCCCGCGGCGCGCGATCCATGCAAGCGGATTCCACCAGAGCCACGCCACGACCGCCCAGTCGAGCCATCGGACGAGGTTATCTCGGCGTCGGACGCGTGCCAGCTCGTGCATCAGGATCAGCCGAAGGCTTGGTGCATCCGCATCTTCGGCCAGCGATGGCGGGAGCACGATGATCGGGCCGCCGAAGCTGCCCCAGACGAACGGGACCGCGTTCGCACGCGCAGCGAACACCGTGAATCTCCGCCGCACGCCGAGCTCGGCAGCCACGCGACTCGCGACATCACGGATTTCGTGACCCGCAGGACTGCAGTGAACGAGCAGTCCGCGTCGGAACCGCACGACGCGAACAGCGGAGACTCCGACAATCAGCATGGTGGGGCGCGTGCCAGTGACGGCAGTCAGGCGTTCCCCTGAAGCACGGCCAGAACCCCATCTGACGTCGGGATCCGCCCAGGCCGGCGAGTCGAGGGCGCGCCACGGAGCCTCGGCGTGCGGGGCTCAGGGCCGGATGGCCGGGCCCGGACCGGACGCATCGTCATCCGACGGATCCTCGATCGCCGTCGAGTAGGTGCTCGGGGCGATTCGGATCCAGCCTGTCCAGGGCCGCTCGAACTCGCGGATGGTGCCGCCGATGGTCCCGATGCACACGCTGTAGGCAACCACGCAGATCCATGCGCCCTGGCGCGGGCGACCCGGGCACATCGGCGTGGAGAACGCACAGCCGACGGCGAGGAGGAGCCCGCACATCGCCCAGAAGAAGATGGGCACGGCGGCCCCGCTGGCCGCAAGCCGGTCTCGGCGAGCACGCTCGATGGCGGACAGCCGGTCCCATGCACTCTTCACGGCGAACGACCCCTGCTCGGGGTCCAGCCGCGCGCGGATCGAGTCCAGGATGCGCGTGGCGCCGGGATCGAGGTCCGGGTCGCCGCGGGAAAGCGCCGCCCACTCGTGCGACGCAACCCGGTCGACGTACTCCTCCACGATCGCCGGCTTCAGCGACGGATCGACGCCCGACAACTTGTCCGTGTTCCGCTCCAGGATCGCGCGCAGCCCGATGAGCGCCTCGCGCTCGGAAACGGTCGCGGACGATGCCCGGTCCAGGCTGGACTTCGAAGCCCCCAGCGACAGCCCCACCACGATCATCAGCAGGTTCAGGATCATCTTGCCCGTCTCGACGACACGGCGCGGCGGGCGCCCCTCCTCTTCGAGCGGCAGCAGCAATCCGCCGACGACCACGCCGAGCGACGCGGTCACGAACGCGGCGCCGACCATCGTCACGATCGAGAGGAGCGGATGGACCGCGCCCCACACGGACCACTCGGCCGACGCGAGTTGCTGCGCGGCTCCCTGCATGGTCAGCGCCCCGTCCCGACCGGCAGGGTGAGGACCGGGCCCGGATAGCCCTCGCTCTTCACCTGCAGGTCGTAGAGGTCACGCAGCATCGAGAAGATCAGGAGGGTCGTCACGTCGCCCGACGAGATCCAGTACCAGCGCCCTCCCTCCTTCACCGAGATCTCGGCGTCCGCGGGAAGCGACGTCCCGCAGTGGACGCGGAACACCGCGCGCATGTGGTCCTGCAGCTCACGCCCCACGTTCGGCACGGGCATGGCCGCGTAGAGCTCCTCGGGGGAGTCGAGGTTCGAGGGCGGCGGCGGCATGCCCGGCTCGCGCTCCACCCCCAGAGAGAGCAGCTGCAGCATGTTGTTGAAGGAACGGGTCCGCACGCCAAGCATGGACGCGCCGCGCGCCTCCTCGCTGCCGACGACGAGGATGCTGCCCGGGGCCGCCTCGATCCCGAGCATCTTGCAGAGCTCGACGCCGCCGGCATCCGCCTCGATGCCCGCATTGAGCGTGAGGACCGGCACATATCCGGTGACGGCGTAGTCGAACGCGCCGTCCTTGCGGAGCACGAACTCGGCGTTCACCTTGCGGGCCTCGACGATCCGCTCCAGCGTCACGGCGTCGGGCTTGATGGCCACCGGGTTCCAGGTCAGCGTCTTCGGCACCATGCTCAGGGACACCAGGTGGCGCGACGACAGCACGTCGATCAGCGAGAGCAGGCGACCGTACCGCGGGTCCACCAGCTTGGCGCCCGAGGCGATGGAGAAGTCGATCCCCTCGATCCCCTGGATCGACTCCACGCAGAGCATGAGGACCGCGCTGACGGAGTAGCCCGCGGACACCATGTTCTCCAGGCTCGACACCGGGATCGGCGACATCATCTCGCGCGCGAGCTGCTCGCCCTGCTTGGGCAGGAAGGTGATGTTGGGCGTGTACTCGAAGCTCGTTCGCGCGAAGATGCCGGCGTTCGTTCCCACGGGCGTCAGTACCACGCCGTCGTCGGAAGTGCCCGCCGCCGCGCTCACCGTCGACTGAACGTTGATGATGCTCACCGTCAGCCACTGGGTGGGCCGCCTTCGGCAGAGGCGCACCATGTTGATCAGGAGCTGCCGGTCCATCGCCTCGGCGACGGCGGTGTTGAACGCGACGTGGTTGTCCTCGAGCACGGCCGCACCCCACTGCGCGCAGCCCTGGACCGCGCCCAAGGAGCCGGCGACGAGTGCGAAGATCCATCCCGAGCGTTGACTAATCACCATGGCGGCGCATGGTAGTCACCCCGCCGAGATCCACGGAGGTATACCCGTCCGCGCATGATGGACAATCCGCTTCCGCTCTCGCTGCTCGTCCTCGCCTGCACCCTCGCCGCCGCCCTCGCCGCCGGAGTAGCCCGCATCCCATTCCTCCGCGAGGAACGAGGTCCGGGTCCCACTGTCCGCCCGCGCATCGCGCACGATGTCACGCACGGCGCCCGCGCGCTCCTCGTCCATTCAGCCGTCCTTCATCCTGGAGCGGATGGCCGCCAGTTCCGCCCGCATCGCCGCCAGTTCGCGATCGACGTCGATCGGCGGCGGGCTCAGGAAGGGAAGCACGGCTCGGGAAGGTACCCCGCGGCGGGGTCAGTCCTCGGTGATCGAGAACACCAGGGCGTCCCGCTTCAGCCTGCCCTTCCATCGGTACGGCGCCTCGTAGTCGGCGCGCGTGTCCGGCCTCGGCATGTCGCGGGATGCGAGCTGCGCCTGGTCACCGAAGACGCCGCGCACCTTGACTCGGCAGCCGCGCGGCAGCTCCACGAACGACCCGCCGTCGTCGACCTCGAGGTCGATGATGTCCCGGTCGCGTTCCCGCGTCTTCCCGACGTCGAGCTCGAGGGACTTGCGCACCTCGATGCGGCTGCTCGATACGTTGAGGCCGTCCTCGGTCGGGTCGCGGACGATGAGCCGGTCCATTCGGATGCGGGAGTTGGTGAGGTCGAAGCCGTCGTCGGCCGCGAAGCGCGTGCGCACCTCCTGCACCTTCCACTCATCCGGGCCGACGCCGATCAGCTTGAAGCCATCGATGTCGTCGCCGATGTCGAGCCGGCGCGCGGTGCGCGCGCTGCGGTACGTGTCGTGGCGGCCGAGGTACTCGGTCCGGATGGCCCGTGCTCTGAAGCTCGATGGCAGGGCGCCGGCGACCGTGCGGACGGATATGCCGTCGCTGGCGCCGGCCTGGTACGAGCCCAGGAACCAGATGCCGCCGTTGTCGGACTCCTTCTGGGGCCGGTTGCCGGGGCCGGCGGCCCTGACGGCGAAGCGCTCCGCGCGCAGGTGCGATCCCGGATCGAAGATCAGCGCCGCCCGGCGGAGCCTGCTCCTCGGCACCACCCCGTTGGCGATCAGGATGGTCGCCCCGTCGGCCACCGTCAGCGTCACGCCTCGCTTCACGTGGACCTCGCCGGCGATGACCCAGGTCTTCGCCTTGCCGAGCGTGCGGGTGCGCACGATGTCGCGCACGATGACCTCGACGGGACGTGCCGCGGTGCGGCGGGCCTTCTTCTTCGATCGCTTCATGGGGCGGTTCCGGGGGCTCCTGGGGCAGGCGCGGCGGCCGGCGGGTCGACGTCCGCCGCCGTGGGCGTCACGAGCCCCCGGGCGCCGGACAGGATCCACAGGCCGAGGACGATGAGGACGACGGGAAGCAGCGGCCTCATCACCCGCCGCATGGTGCGTGCTACGAGCCGATGGCTCACGAGGACGTAGCCGCCGATGCACCAGGCGACGGTCATCACCGCGAAGACCGCGACGTATGCCGGCACCGCGGACAGGTCCTTCGCGAACACCGGCACGTAGACGCCGATGTTGTCGCCGCCGTTGGCGGCGGTCACGCCGGCGACCGACAGCACCTGCGACATCATGGAGGGCGCGGCGCGCTCGATGCCGTCGCCGCCCTCGTCGCCGCCGCCGGCGCGCAGGTCCCACAGCGCCTTGATGCCCAGCGCCAGCGGCACGACCCCCAAGAGTGCCACCCCCTCCGGCGGCACGGCGAGCGTGCACGCGGCCGCCGCCGTGCTGACGAGGGTCAGCGCGCCGATCCCGGCGAACTTGCCGAGCACCACCGACCGCCGGTCGAGCCGCGCGTCGGAGAAGAACGCCATCGTGAGGAAGATGTCGTCGACGTTCGTCGAGGCGAAGAGGCCTGCGCCGACGAGCAGGGTCTCGATCATGCGGTGATCATTCCCGGTTCAGCGCCCGAGCAGGTCGCGGGCGAGCTCGAGCGACTCCACGGGCACGCGCATGGCGCCGGTGAGGGGGTCCTCGAGCTCGAGGATGAGGAACATCGACGAGGCGACCACCAGCCCCGCGATCGTGATCGCCACGGACATGGCCCGGCTGCCAGTGAAGAAGATGCCCAGCGCGAAGAACTCGAGCACCAGCCATGCGACGACGACGATGAGGAAGGCCCGGGGCACCGATGCCGGCTTCACGGCGAACGCCCAGCGCTGCTGCTCGAGGTTGCCCGGCCCGTACTTCACCCGGCCGCTCAGGATGGCGAGCGCCTGGTCGCGGAGGTCCGCCTGGCGCCCGTCGGCGGGCTTGAGCACTTGGATGGCGGACCACAAGCTCTCGATGGTGGTGCCGACCTCGGTGGCGCGCCTGTTGTCCACGAAGTAGCGCTCCCCCGACTGCATCTCCTCGATCATCCGGTCGACGCAGACCCTCACTTCCGCGCGTGCCGCGGCGGCCTCGGGCCCGTAGTTGTCGAGCTTTCGGTCCAGGGTGATCATGTCGACCGCCGAGCCCGTGACGACGGCCGTGGCCTGGTCGTACGTCTCCTTCGCGGACGCGGTGACCATGCCGAGCACGATCGCGGTGAAGGTCGTCATCAGGCTCATCGCCATGCGCACGCCCTCGCGGGACTGGTCGGCGTCCGGGTCGGGACCGAGGCGTCGGCGGAGGGCGAAGCCGGCGGCGGCGGCGGCGAGGGTGCAGGCGAGGACGAGCAGCGAGAGCGGAAGCGGATTGTCCATCATGCGCGGACGAGTATACCTCCGTGGATCTCGGCGGGGTGACTACCATGCGCCGCCATGGTGATTAGTCAACGCTCGGGATGGATCTTCGCACTCGTCGCCGGCTCCTTGGGCGCGGTCCACGGC
>VGXJ01000101.1 GCA_016873375.1 Phycisphaerae bacterium | reverse complement strand
GGTACCACTGCTGGCCGACCGGCCCCATGGCTGCCAGTTGTCCCGCGATGTCAGGATCCGTGCCCGTGTCCTTGGGCTTGTAATCGAAGACACTGACCGTGCCTTCGATGATGGTGCCCTTCTTGGGCGCGGGCTCAGGATCTTGCGCCCATACGGCGAGCGACATGGCGCACGCAGCGCCCAAGAGCATGGTGACGGTCCTGCGCGTGGTCAGCATTCGGGGAACCTTCCTACGCGGAGCAGCGTGCCCCGGCGCGAAGGTGTCCACTCTAGGTTTCCAAGGGCCCACCGTGCAAGGGATCGACGCTGTCAGGCCTATACTTTCCCCTCATCCAGCAGGTTGCACCACACCATGACCACGCTTTCCTCGACCATGCCGACCGCTTCCAAGGCCATTCTCGCCCTCGCGCCGACCGACACCTTCATCCGGCGCCACATCGGGCCGAGCGAGCCCGAGATCGTGGACATGCTCACCGCACTCGGCTGCGCTTCGCTGGATGAGCTGAGCACCCAAGCGATCCCGTCGGGCATCCGCATGACGAACCCGCTGCGGATCGACGACCCAACCAACACCCTCGGCGTGACCGAGCGCGGCGAAGCCGAGACGCTGGCGGCGCTTCACCGCATCGCGCAGCAGAACCAGGTGTGGCAGACGTGGATCGGCATGGGCTATGTGGGCACGATCGTGCCGGGCGTGATCCAGCGCAACATCCTCGAGAACCCCGGTTGGTACACGGCCTACACCCCGTATCAGGCCGAGATCGCCCAAGGCCGCCTTGAGGCGCTGCTCAACTTCCAGACGATGATCACCGAGCTGACCGGGCTGCCGCTCGCCGGCGCTTCGCTGCTTGACGAAGGCACCGCTGCCGCCGAGGCCATGACGATGTGCCGCTCGATCGCCGCGCCCACGCACAACCACTTCTTCATCGATGCAGGGTGCCACCCACAGACGATCGCGGTCGTCCAGACGCGTGCAAGCGGACTGGGCATCACGGTCATCGTGGGCGATCCGATGACCGCCGATTTCACAGGCAAGGCCTTCTGTGGCGCGCTCCTGGCGTACCCCGCGACCGATGGATCGGTCCGTGAGCTCCGCGGCGTGGCCGAGCGTGCACACGCCGCTGGCGCGCAGGTCGTGGCCTGCTGCGATCCGATGGCGCTCGTCATGCTGGTTCCGCCAGGCCAGTGGGGCGCGGACATTGCCGTCGGCAGCGCACAGCGCTTCGGCGTGCCGATGGGCTTCGGCGGGCCACACGCCGCCTTCATCGCCACCAAGCCTGAACACGTTCGCCGCATGCCGGGCCGTCTCATCGGCATCAGCCGCGATGCCACCGGCGCACCGGCGCTGCGCATGGCGATCCAGACGCGCGAACAGCACATCAAGCGCGACCGCGCGACCAGCAACATCTGCACGGCGCAGGTGCTGCTCGCCGTCATGGCCGGCATGTACGGCACCTACCACGGGCCCGATGGACTGCGCCGCATCGCCGGCCGCATCCATGCCGCGACCTCCACGCTGGCGGCGGCACTGTCCAAGCTCGGCCACACGGTGCTCAACAACACCTGGTTCGACACGCTGCAGGTTCGACTGGCCGGCTCGCCCGGTGGCTTCGCATCGGCGCTTGCGTCGCGCCGCATCAATGTGCGCAACTTCCCCGACGGCACGGTGGGCATCACGCTCGACGAGACGATCACGACTGCGTCGCTTGAAGCCTTGCTTGGTGCCTTTGCCGCTGCCGTGGGCAAGCCCACGCCCGCGCTTGAGGTGCCGGCATCGATCTCCATTCCTGCGGCGCTCGAGCGCACCGATGCGTTCATGACGCAGGATGTCTTCAACAGCTACCACAGCGAACACGAGCTCCTGCGCTACATCAAGCGCCTGGAGAGCCGCGACCTGTCGCTCTGCCACAGCATGATCCCGCTGGGCTCGTGCACGATGAAGCTCAACGCAACCAGCGAGATGATCCCCGTGACCTGGGCTGAGTTCGGCAACATCCATCCGTTCGCTCCCAGCGACCAGTGGAAGGGCTACGCCACGATGTTCCGCCAGCTCGAGGACTGGCTCAAGGAAGTGACTGGATTCACGGCCATGAGCCTGCAGCCCAACGCGGGCAGCCAAGGCGAGTACGCGGGCCTGATGGTGATCCGCGCCTATCACGAGCACCGAGGCCAAGCCAACCGCACGGTCTGCCTGATCCCCGAGAGCGCACACGGCACGAATCCTGCCAGCGCCATCGTCGCTGGCATGACCGTGGTTCCTGTCGGCTGCCTGCCCAACGGCGAGATCGACCTGGCCGACCTCGAGGCCAAGGCCACCGAGCACGCAGCCAACCTTGCTGCCGTCATGATCACCTACCCGAGCACGCACGGCGTGTTCGAGGAGAACGTCCGCGAGACGTGCGATCTCGTCCATGCCCACGGTGGCCTCGTCTACATGGACGGTGCCAACATGAATGCACAGGTCGGGCTCACGCGCCCTGGCGACATCGGTGCCGATGTCTGCCACCTCAACCTGCACAAGACCTTCTGCATCCCGCACGGCGGCGGCGGCCCAGGCATGGGCCCGATCGGCGTGAACGACCTGCTCAAGCCCTTCCTGCCTGGCCACCCGGTCTCGAACCCCGCCAGCGCCGGCGCGCATGCGATCGGCCCCATCAGCGCCGCCCCCTATGGCAGCGCGAGCATCCTGCCGATCAGCTGGATGTACATCGCCATGATGGGTGGCCCCGGCCTCACGCTGGCCACGCAGGTCTCGATCCTTGCCGCGAACTACATGGCCAAGCGCCTCGAGTCGCACTACCCCGTGCGGTACGTGAATGCGAACGGCCGATGTGCACACGAATTCATCATCGACTGCAACGGGTTCGACAAGAGCGCCGGCATCAAGGTCGATGACATCGCCAAGCGCCTCATGGACTACGGCTTCCATGCTCCCACCATGAGCTGGCCCGAACCCGGCATGCTCATGATCGAGCCCACCGAGAGCGAATCAAAGCCAGAGCTGGACCGCCTGTGTGACGCACTGGCCTCGATCCGCGAGGAAATCCGCGCGATCGAGGAGGGGCGCATGCCGCGCGACTCGAATCCGCTCAAGCACGCTCCGCACACCGCGGCTGTGGTTGCCTCGGACTCGTGGACCCGTCCATACACCCGCGAGCAGGCTGCGTGGCCCGCCTCGTGGCTGCGTGACTACAAGTTCTGGCCCACGGTCAGCCGCGTCGACAACCCCTACGGCGACCGCAACCTCGTCTGCACCTGCGACAGCGTGAAGGCATACGCCTGACCATGACGGATCGCAGAGGGATGATCCTCGACTCGAATCAGTGATCCGGCGTCAGGCACGCTTACCATCGTCTCATGTTCGGTCCGAGCCCTTCCCCGCTTGAGCCCCGTCCCGACTGGTCCCACCTGGTCCCGGCCGTGCTGCGCAATCCGCGCGCGGAACTCGAGGCTGGATTCACCCGCCTGCGCTCCATGCTGTTGACCGAAAGCACGCAGACCAAGGAGATGCTCGAGATCTACGGCAGAGCCACGCGAGGCCAGGCTTCGAGTGCCGACATCGACAGGGCGAATCGCCAATTCGGTGATCTGCTCCGGCTGGCTGGCCTCGGAGCATTCTTTGCTGTCATTCCCGGCAGCGCCTTGCTGCTCCCGCTGGCCGTCAGCACCGCTCGCAAGCTCGGCATCGACCTACTCCCTGACAGCTGGGAACAGCAAGCCGGGCTGAGCGTCGATGGCAAACCAGACGAGCCGACCGCACCGAAAGCTGGCTCCTGATCACGCCTCGGCGTGCTCAGTCACACCCTGAATGCGTCCGATCGCGCCTCGCAGGCCGTCAGCCCGCATCGCCACGCTGACCACAGGGCTCTGCAGCAAGCCGACGATGTGCGCGCGCAGGTAGGACGGGGCAGCTGCAAGGGTGGCGGCTTGGCGCACAGCCATCGCATCAAGCGCCGCCGGCTCCATCTCCATCAGCAGAGGCGCCGTGTTGGTCAGGCGCACCTCGATGTCGGCAGCGAACGCGTCGAGTTCGCTCGGTACATCGAAGGGGAACGAGCGCGCCGTCGCATGGGCCACATCAGCCATCTGCTTCTTGCCAACCTTGGGATTCAGCAGTCCGGTGAGCAGCATCACGAAACGCTCACGATGGTCGGCGAACGCGCCGAGGATCTCCTCGTGCGATGGGCCCTCGCTGCGGAAGGCAATGGACTCTCGGTCGTCGCTGCGGTTGCAGCCGATCTCGAGCTTCCAGTCGCCCGCACCGACGGCGATCTGCCGCGGATCGATCAGGGCCACCGTGCGAGCACCGGCAAAGGTGTCAGGTGCTTCGCTGTCGCGACCCGAGACAAGGTAGGGCCTCGACTCAGGCGTGAAGACGCCGCGCTCGAAGAGCCGCGTAACCCGAGAGCCATCGGCGCTGAGCGCGACCAAGTTCCATTCGACCGGGGCAGGTACCGGATCATCGTCCGACGGGAGCCACACCACCTCGAAGAGCGGGTGACCGGAGCCGGCATAGCGGCGCATGTAGAAGCGGCCGCGACCGCGCGGACGCTCGACGCCGGGCGTCAGCGCCTCGAGCATGCGCTGCACGATGTCGCGCTCATCCTGCGTGAAGCCGGATGGATCGCGCAGGACGCGCGAGCCGATCTCGAACAGCTTGGCGAGCACGGCCGGCTCGGCACTCGTCTGCCCAGCCGGTGGGTAGAGGAAGCGGAATGCATCAAGGTGCACCTTGCCTGCGCTCAGGCCGCTGTCGACGAGGGCCTGGGCGATGAGTGCACGATCCGGGCCGCCGACCATGCGCTCATCGAGGGCGCGCCGGGCACCCGCCACGTCACCGGTGGCCACGTGCGTGGCGCACAGGCCCTTGAGTGCCTCATGGGCCGGGCGCATCTCGTTGATCGCCTCACGCACGGTATCGGGGAAGTTGAAGAACTTCTGCGTCGAGAGCGCATCGATCGCCGCCGCAAACTCGCGGCGCGCCTGATCGAATCGACCGCGTGCAAGCTCAAGCATGCCGCGGGCCAGTTCGGGGAGACCCGGAGCTGTGCCGGCGGTGCGTGCCGACGCATGCTGCTCGGCGCCTTCGAGATTGCCCTGCCCGATCTCGAGGATCGCCAGGAACGGACGCGCCACGCTGTCGACGCGGTCGGAACCTGACACCGCGCGCGTGAGGTGCGTGCGCGCCATGCCGACGAGGTCTGCATCGTGCGTAGCCGCCAAGCGCAGACCGCGCGCCAGGTCCGCCAGGCCCTCGCCCTCGACCAGGTCGAGCGCTTCGCGGCGGATCGCTTCGGCCTTGGTGGCCAGATCCGCGTCGCTCGCACAATGCGGCTGCACGGCCAGAGCGGCGCGAAGCGCAGTGCGGCTCCACACCGGATCGCGCTTGGTCCAGCCATGCCATTCGATGGCAACCGTCAGCGCGGGGCGCCACTGCGATGCCACGAGCAGTCGGGAAACGGCGCGATCGACATCGCCATCGTTGACCATGCCAGCCTCGGCGCGGCGCAGGAGTTCCCACTCGATCTTGTGCACGAAGTGGGCGACCTTCGCGTGATCGCCACGCTTCTCGTAGGCCGCGATCAGCAACTGTGCGGCGGTGAGCGCCGCGGCGCGGACCTCTTCGTTGGCTGAGTGCAGTGAGAGACGATTGAGCTCGGTCTCGACCTCCTCGAACCGCTGTTCACGGGCGCGCAGGAGCGCGATCGCATCACCCGCAACGCCACCCACGCCGACGAGCTCCTCGGCTCGCTTCAGGTCTTCGCCCTGGGCGCGCTCAGCCAGGAGCCGCACGAGGCCCGAACGCTGAAGGTGTCCATCGGAGCCACGCGTCGAAAGTGCCTGCTCGTACAGGCCCTTCGCGAACGCAAAGAGGCTCTCGCTGCGGTGGCGCCGCCATTCCTTCGCCACGCTCGAAGCAGTGATCGGGCCCGCGGCCGCGACCGGCGAAGTCGTCGGCACGGTCGAACCAACCGGAATCATGATCGGTGCTGCCGGGATCGCGGATGTGACCGGCGCCGCAGCGCGTGGCAAGATCGGCGCTGGAACCGGTGCAGCAGGAGCCGCCGCGATCGGTGCAGGCGTGATGGGTGCAGATGCTGCGGGGACTGGCGCCACGGGCATGACCGGGACAGGCGCGACAGGCGCAATCGAAGCGGGAACAACGGGAATCACAGGCTCGACAGGCGCAATCGCCATCACCTCGACGGCATCGAGTTCGGCCAGATCACCGAGATCGGGAAGGTCGAGTTCGGCATCACTCATCAGCGGCGCGCCAGCCATGGGCTTGGCGGGGCTGAGGTCGTCATCGGCCAGCGGATCGATCGACGCGGATGCGGTCTCGCTCATGGGCGTCGCGATCGGCATGCTCGCCGGGCGCGCGCCGCCTGGGCCGCGAGGACCGGGCTTTGCACCGGCAGCTGCGGCAGGCTGCTTGGACGACTTGGCTGCCGACTGCTTCGACGACCCTTCCTTCGCTGCGTCGCCGCCATCACTCTTGTCGCCACGCATCCAGAGCACGGCACCAACGATGATCGCAATGGCGATCGCACCCACGGCGATGCCCGCGGCGAGCACGATCGGATCGTCATAAGGGAGGCCCATGATCGTGCCAGCAGCCTCGTCGCCGGCCGACGGATCAGCAGCCGGAGCGGTGTCCTGCGCGTGGGCGATTGCCAGCATGGCGAGGCTCAAGCAGAAGGTGGAGGAGTGCAGGAACGAAGCGCGGATGGCCATGTCTG
>VGXJ01000100.1 GCA_016873375.1 Phycisphaerae bacterium | reverse complement strand
TGGGCGCGCGCCGGCGCCGGCCTTGATCGGCGAGGGCGAGACGAATCCGCGCGGGCCGGGCCACGGCTTCCCGGTGAAGAACTTGGTCTTCATGGGCATGGGCGAACCGATGGACAACATCGAGGCTGTGCTCGGCGCGATCCGCATCATCGCCGACAAGAACGGGCCGGGACTTGCACCTCGGCACATCACGATCTCGACGGTCGGTCGTACCGATGGGATTCGCCGGCTCGGCGAGTTCATCGGCGAGCGCGGGTTCCACCAGGTGCAGCTGGCAGTCAGCCTGAACGCACCCAACGACGAGGTGCGCAGTTCGATCATGCCCATCAACCGCGCCGAGCCGATGGCCAAGCTCCGCCAGGCGATGATGGAGTTCCCCAAGCGGCCAAGCGCAGCGCTGTGCGTGGAGTACGTGCTGATTCCGGGCGTGAACGATTCGATCGCCCATTGCGACGAGGTCTGCGCGTTCCTCAAGGGCATGCGCTGCAGCCTGAATGTGATCCCCTACAACCCGCGGCGCAACAGCCCGTGGCCCGCGCCCTCGGATGAGTCCGTGGATGCGTTCGTCAACCGCGCGGTCGCCAACGGCCAGTTCACCAAGATCCGCGGCACCAAGGGCCGCAGCGCGATGGCTGCGTGCGGCCAGCTCGGCAACGAGCAGATCCGCGCCCGTAAGCGGGTCGGCGATGCCGCCCCGGTGGGGCTGACGGTCAGGGGGGAGTGAGGGGCTGACCGCGCAGGGCGCGACTCAACCCGCGCGCACCCCGCTCACACCAGCAGCGTGGCCGGGTTCTCGAGGTTGTGGCGCACCGTGGTCAGGTACTCGGCGGCCATCGCGCCGTCGATCACGCGGTGATCGAGGCTGAGGGTCGCGTCGAGCTCGGTACCCACGCAGAGCTGGCTGTTGCGCACGACCGGCCGCTCCACCGCCGCGCCGCAGGCGAGGATCGCGCTGTTGGGCGGGTTGATGATCGCGGTGAAGTTGTCGACGCCGTACATGCCCAGGTTCGAGATCGTGAACGTGGCGCCCATCATGTCCTCGGGGCCGAGGCCGCGCGTGCGGGCCTTCTCGGCCAACGCGCGCGTGTCGAGCGAGATCTGGCGCAGGCCCTTCTGGTCGGCGTTGCGGATGACCGCAACGACCAGGCCGCCCCCGCGCTCGGCAGGCAGGCTGACGGCCACGCCCACATTGACCTCGCCGTGGATGATGATGCGATCGCCGGCCCAGCTCGCGTTGAAGTACGGGTGCTGCGCCATCGCGAGCGCGCACGCGCGCACGATGAAGTCGTTCACGCTGAGCTTCACGCCCTGCGGTTCGAGCTGCGCGTTGAGCATCTTGCGCAGTTCGAGCAAGGGATCCATGTTGAAGCGCATCGACACCTGGTAGTGCGGGATCGTGCTCTTGCTCTCGACGAGCCGGCGCGCGATCGTCTGGCGCATGCCGCTCACCGCGACTTCGCGCGAGCCAGGGCCAGCCACGACCGGCATGCTCGCTGCAGCCGCGGGCGCAGGCGCGGCCACCACCGGCATGATCGAGGCCGGGGCTGCCACCGCACCGCTGCCCTTGCGGGTCGCGGCGGCTTCGATGTCACGCTTGATCACGCGGCCACCGGGGCCGGTGCCTCGCAGGCTGTTGATGTCGACGCCGAGTTCCTCGGCCATGCGTCGCGCAACCGGCGAAATGCGCGCACGCGCACCGTTGTCGGCGTGGACGCTGGGCATGACCACGGTACCGGTGACGACCACCGGGGCTTCGTCGTTGGTTGCCACGGCCGCGGCTGCCGTGGTCGGGGCTGCCGCGGCGGACTTGGCGGCGCCGGCCGACGAGGCATCCTCGCCATCCACCGCGATGACCGCAATGGGCGTGCCGATCGCCACGCGGTCTCCCGCGCCGATGAGCAGCTTGGCCACGACGCCGTCGTCGTAGGTCTGCATCTCCATCGTGGCCTTGTCGGTCTCGACGTCGGCGAGCACATCGCCAGTGGCGACCGTGTCGCCTTCCTTCACGTGCCACTTGATGACGGTGCCGGCCTCCATCGTGTCGGAGAGGCGGGGCATGGTGACGGTCGTGGGCATGGTGTCTCCTGGGATCGTCCGTGATTCAGGCGCGGTAGAGGCAGCTGCGCACCGCCTCGCAGATCCTGCGGGCGTTGGGCAGGTACTCCTGCTCGAGGTTGAACGCGTACGGCGTGGGCACGTCGGCGCTGTGCACGCGGTGCACGAAGTTGTCGAGGTCGTCGAAGCAGTGCTGGTGCACCTGGCTGGCCACTTCGCTGCCCGGGCTGCCGAAGCTCCACGACTGGTCGACGACCACGCAGTAGTTCGTCTTGCGCACGCTGCGCACGATCGAATCGATGTCAAGCGGGCGGATCGTGCGCATGTCGAGCACCTCGCACGAGATGCCCTCCTTGGCGAGTTCCGCGGCCGCATCGAGGCAGAAGTTCACCGGGCGGCCGAATGACACGAGCGTGCAGTCGGTGCCTTCGCGGCGGACCTTAGCCTGGCCGAAGGGAATCAGGTAGTCGCCCTCGGGCACATGGCCCTTCATGCCGAGCATGCGCTCGCTCTCGAGGAAGAAGACCGGATCATCGTCGCGGATCGCGGTCGTCATCAGGCCCTTGGCATCCTCAGGGCAGCTGGGGATCGCCATCTTCAGGCCGGGCACATTGCTGTAGAGGCCCTCGACGCACCAGGAGTGCGTGGAGCCGAGCTGCCCGCCGGCGCCGTCGTTGCCGCGGAAGACGATCGGGCAGCCGAACTGGCCGCCCGACATGTAGAGCATCTTGGGCGCGTTGTTCAGGATGGGATCGGCCGCCACGAGGCTGAAGGACCACGACATGAACTCGACGATCGGGCGCAGGCCCATCATGGCGGCACCGATCGCCATGCCGGCGAAGCCAGACTCCGAGATGGGCGTGTCGATGATGCGGCGTGGGCCGAACTCCTCGAGCATGCCCTTGCTGACCTTGTAGGCACCGTTGTACTGCGCGACTTCCTCGCCGAGCAGGAACACGCGCGGATCGCGGCGCATTTCCTGGCTCATCGCTTCGCGCAGGGCATCACGGAACTCGATCTCGCGGGTGGCGGTCATGGTGGGGTCGATGACGGTGACGGTACTCATGGTCAGCGCAGGTCCTTCCCCTGCAGCATCTGGGGCAGGCTGGTGCCGTTGAACGGCCCGTGCGGCTCGACAAAGACATCGTGGTAGAGCTCGGACATCGGCGGCTCGGGGCTGGCCTCGCTCCAGGCGATGGCCTCGCGCACCTCGTCGCGGATCTCCTTCTGCATCTCCTTGAGGACGGCCTCGGTCAGTTCGCCGCGCTCTTCGAGGTGCAGCTTCAGGCGGCCGATCGGATCATCGCTCGCGTATTGGTTCTCCTCCTCGGGCGTGCGGTACTTGCGGGGGTCGCTCATCGAGTGGCCCTTGAAGCGGTAGCAGCGCATGTCGACGAAGGCCGGGCGGCTCTCGCGACGGCACTTCTCGACGATCGCACTCATGTCGTGGTAGACCGAGAGCACATCCATGCCATCCACGACATAGCCATCGATGCCGTAGCCGATGGCTTTCGAGATGATGTCGTGGCCCATGGTGGTGCCGCGGTGGATGCTCGTGCCCATCGAGTAGCCGTTGTTCTCGCAGATGATCACGCACGGGATATCGAGCAGGCCCGCGAGGTTCATCGCCTCGTGGATCGCGCCCTGGTTGAGCGCGCCATCGCCGAGGAATGCCAACGCCACGCGACTGTTGGGCTGGCCATCGATGACCTCGTCCATGTACTTGCAGGCGAAGGCCAGGCCGACCCCGAGCGGGATCTGCGCGCCGACGATGCCGTGCCCGCCGTAGAGGTGATGCTCGCGGTCGAACATGTGCATCGAGCCGCCCTTGCCCTTGGCGCAGCCGCCGATCTTGCCGAACATCTCGGCCATGCAGTGGCGGGCCGCCATGCCCCGGGCGAGCGCGTGGCCGTGATCGCGGTACGCGGTCACGATTGGGTCATTGGGGCGCACCGCCGCCGTGCAGCCGACGGCGATCGCTTCCTGCCCGATGTAGATGTGGCAGAAGCCGCCGATCTTCTTGTCCTGGTACTGCTGCATGCAGCGGTTCTCGAACTCGCGAATCATCAGCATGTCGCGCAGCCACTGCCGGCAGAGGGCCGGATCGACCGCATCGCGGCGGCCGGTCGCAGCCGGGGCGGAGGTCCGCTCGCCGGGCTTGCCGTGGACATCGAACGGACGGGACGTCGAGGGTTCGGAAAGCATGCTCATAGGGCTCCCAACTGAAGGAGAGTCGGACAGTTATAGGAGAATCGCGCGTCGGGGGCAAGACCGACCCGTGCTGGTGTTTGGCTGCGGCGGCACCACCGGCCGATGGGGCGCGGCGGTGGCCAAGCGCAGCACACCGCCCCGAAGCGACCCGGTCACGGGTGGTGGTGCGCCCTCGGCCGTTATCTCAACTCGGCGGCGCCCCGCGGTCGGTCGACAGCGCGGGCTGCGCCGACTTGGGGCGCTCGGCCGTCCCGACGGCGGGCTCGGTTGCCAGGCGCGCCTGCAGCAGCATGAGCGCAAGGTCGAGCTGCTCATCCACACCCTCGGCCACCAGCGCGCTCGGGTTGGGGCGCTCGTCCTTCGCACCCTTGCCGCTCTCGTCGATCTGGTCAGCCTTGGTGCGCAGCGTCTGTGCCTTCTCCTGCTGCTTGGGCCCAACGCGCACGACGACATCGGGGTTCACGCCCCAGTCGCCGGTATTCAGGCGCTTGTGCACCAAGCGACCCTTCTGGCCGGGCACCGCCGGCGGCAAGGCGTAGTACTGCTGCGTGACCTTGACGGCAGCCTGGCGCGGACCATCGCTCACGCGCTGCACGGTCTGCACGCTGCCCTTGCCGAAGGTGCGATCGCCAATCACGATGCCAGCCTTGTACGCCTGCAGCGCGCCGCTCACGATCTCGCTGGCGCTGGCCGATTCCCGGTTCACGAGCACGACCAGCGGGAGCCCCGCGAGCTTGGCCTTGCTGGGCTTGGCGTAGTTCGTGCCCACCGTGCGGCCGTTGCGGTCCTGCACTTCGACGACCAGGCCACGGCTCACGAAGAGATTGACCATGTCCACCGCCGCAGGCAGGAGCCCGCCCGGGTTGCCGCGAAGGTCAAGCACCAGCCCGCGCAGCTGGCCGGCCTTGCGCATCGCTTCGATGGCGTCGGCCATGTCGTCGAGCGTGTCATCGTTGAAGCTCGTCACGCGCAGGTAGCCGATGCCCGCATCGGGGTCGATCATCCAGTCCCACTCGGGCGTGCCGGCCTCGTCGATCGAGCGCTTCCACCAGCCGTTCACCGACCGCATCTTGATGCGCTCGCGGATCAGCGGCACCTCAAGATCGGTGGCCTGGTCACCTTCGCCCCGGCGGAGCTTCATGGTGACCTTCTTGCCGGCAGGACCCGTGATCGTCTCGACCGCCTTGTTGAGGGTCCATCCCGCGGTCGGCATGCCATTGACCTCGATGATGCGGTCGTTGGGCTGCACGCCCGCGCGCGCGGCCGGACCGCCCTCGAGCGGGTTGGCGATCATGAGCTGGCGCTTGTCGTCGTAGCGCAGCAGGATGCCCACGCCCACGAAGTCGCCCTCGAGTTGCTGGTTGAATCGGCGCAGGTTCTCCGGCCAGATGATCGACGAGTAGTCGTCGCCCTGGTCCTTCGAGAGCCGCTCCGTCGCGCCGGTGCCGAACTCGTGCAGCAGCACATCGTGCGGGATCTTGGTGGTGCGGTCGTTCGCCTCGAGCATCGAATCGACGGTCGAGCGTGCCCATGTGCCGCTGGCCCGCTCGGGCTTCGCGCCCGCGAGCGCATCGAGATCCTTGGTGAAGGCCCCCACGATGGCGGGATCCTTGAGCGCAGGGAAGGTCTCATCCAGCGCCTTGGTCGTCGCGAGCAAGCGGACCTGCTCGAGGCCGCCGCGCACGAGCGGCTCCCAACCTTGGCCGCCGATGTGGGCCTCGGCAGCGGCCGAGAGCGCGCCCAGCGTGAGGTTGCGGGTGATGCCGCCCACGACTTCCTTCCAGTCGTCGGCGGCGTCCTCGCTGAAGTCGGCGAAGTCATCATCGGGATCGACGCGCTTGGCCACGCTCTCGCGCAACGCGTGCATGGCGCGCGGTGCGTAGATCGCGATGAGCGTGATGCGGTCGTTCAGATCGTTGAGCGCGCCCTCGGTGCGCTCGAAGGTCTCTTGGTCGATACCGTCCTCGACGAGGACCTTCGCGCGGAAAGTCAGTTCCTGCGCATAGAGCAGATCGCCCGCCGACTCGGCCTTGGCGGCCTCGGCCAGCGCGGTCTTGACGAGGTCGCGGAAGGCGGGCGTCGTCCCCCGCTGCTTCCATTCCTGCTCCGAGAGCAGATAGCGGATGTTCGCACCGTCGACGAGCGCCTTGAGCAGTTCACCCTTCGTCACATGCTCGCCCATCTCCTTCTCGTGCTTCTCGAGATCCGCCTTGCGCTCGGCTTCGCGCGCATCGTGATTGCGCGCACGCTCAGCCACGCGCTCGCGGACCTTCTGCATCGCCGGTGAGTCATCAGCGGGTGCGGCCTTGAGAAGCTCCTCGACCTTCGCCCGGTCATCGGCCAGGGCGGCTGTCCAGAGCGCGTCGGCCCAGGCGGCAGCGCCCGTGGGGGCATCGCCCGGCATGGCGGCGGCAGTGGACGGCCCAAGCAGGATCGAACCGATGGCAACGAACGAGGCAAGCAGCGTGGTCATGAGGCCTCCAAATGGCATTGTGGTAGTTCTATCGGCAATCTTTCAATCTGGTTCAGGGCAAGCGGCTCGAACATGGCACATCGCGATCAATCACCGAAGCACCAGATCAGGC
>VGXJ01000099.1 GCA_016873375.1 Phycisphaerae bacterium | reverse complement strand
CGATGGACCGCCGAAACAGCCAAGCCTTCGAGATCCTCATGCGGGAGCACGCCGACATGCTGATGGCGTACCTCCGGGCCACGGCTTGGAGCAGCACGCTGGTCGAGGACGCCTTCCAGGAGACGATCATCGTCGCCTGGCGGCGCCTTCCTGACTTCGACCGCAGTCGACCCTTCGCGCCTTGGCTGCGAGGGATCGCGCGCAACACGCTGCTTGGCCTCGCGCGCAAGCAGCAGCGCCGCCATGAGATCGCTGGTGATGCGGCAACACTGCACATCGAGCAGCAGTTCGCCCGCATTGAGCAATGGCCCGCCGACCACTTCAACGATCGATTGCAACCACTCATGGACTGCATGCAGCACTTGGCACCCGAGCAGCGCGAGGCCATCGAGTTGGTCTACGCCCAGTCGCTCGACCCGCGCGTGGCCGCATCGACCGCCGGGACCAACGACGAGACCTTCCGCAAGCGCCTCTACCGCGCGCGACTGCAGCTCGCCGATTGCCTGCGCATCAAGGGATTCCTCGACGGAGTACCAGCATGACGCCCAATGATGACCATCCGGACCGGCCCGGAGCTCACGAACGGCTCGTGCACGGCCTGCTGGGCGCGCTCGCTGCCGATCACGCAGCGCAGCAGGATCGCCGCGTGCGTGCGGCCATTGCCTGCATCGACAGGCGCGACGGTGCACTGGCTCGCGTTGGCCGGTTCGGTGTGGCTCGGTTCGCCGCCGCGGGTGCACTCGCGGCCATGCTCAGCATCGCCGTGGTCCTGTCCATCGGCCCGGCCACCAACTCCGCCCACGCCACCCTGCAGTCGATCTCAAATCGCCTAGCCACCGGCAATCGCTCGTACCGCCAGACGATCGTGGTGGGTAACCGGGATGGCACTGAGTCCCTGCGTGAAGCGATGGTCGACGTCGGCACGGGCCGTCGCTTCGTCTTCGCCATCGATATCGACGCGCTGCCAATTGGGCCGCGCATGTCGGGAGCACACGGGCGGCCCCTCATGCCGGGTGTGCGTGACCGACGCGCTCCCGATCACGATGACCGGCCGGGCAAAGTCGACCCCGGCCAGGCACGACCGGACGGGCTGCGGCGAATGCCCGATGGCTCTGGATTCGGCGATCGACATGGTGCACCGCCGATCGCGTGGGGCTTCGATGGCGACGAGTACTGGCAGGTCGACCTTGACGGCGTCGTGACGCGCAGCTCGGATCCGCTGCGCATGCGCGACCCGATGCTGTTACTGGCCGGCCCCGCGAGTGATCAGGACGGCGAGGGCAATGACGACGAGTTGCTGACGCTGCAGCCCCTGCTTGATCGGCTCGAGACCGGCTTCGACCTCGCCGTGGTGACCGGTGCGCAATCACGAACCGCCGAGGGCGAGCCACTCGTCGTGATCGAGGCCACAGTGCGCCCGGAACATGTCGCCGCGGCACGGCCCATGATCAACCCGAACGAGTCGAACGGGCGCGATGGCCCCTCTATTCGCAAGGGGCGCCGCGGCATCCACCCGCCGCCGTTGCCCGCTCGCGTGCGGCTCGTCGCAGATGCTCGGACCAGCGAACTCGTGTCCGCCGTCGCGGAGTGGCCGGATGGAAGTCGATTCCTGCGTCGTATCGTGCTCGAGCGCGTTGCACCGCGTGCTACGGATGAAGGCTGGTTCAGTGCGGAACGCCATGTCCCGGCAGCAGCGATCCCCCGGGGTGGCTGAGGCTGCACTTGAGAATTTGAGAAACCATCTGTCCGTGGGCTCGACCTGCCGCCCAATCGAGCTACTGTTTCAGAAGTCCCTGAATCCAGTCAGGCCTCCCGAGGAGAATGCCGCATCATGAAGAACTACCCCTCGAAGGCTGCTGTTGCGCTCACCCTGCTCGCTGGTTCGATGGCTGCTGGGTTGAGCGCCGTCCCGGCCCCCGCTGAGCGGCCGGAACACACCTGCGGCGCGGGATGCAGCCACCACCCTGAGGCCAACGGCATCCAGTGCGCCGATTTGCCTGCCGGCCTGCCGATGTCGTTGTGCTTCACCGAGGACACCGACCCCGCATTCGTTGCTGAAGTCACCCAGCGCTTGACGAACCTGTGGCTGAATGGCGGCATGGACGGAGGGCTCGCCTACCAGTTGGGTGCCCGCTGGAACATCAATGGCAGCGGCACGCAAGGCCAGCCACTGCAGATTCGTTGGTCCGTCGTACCCGATGGTGTCTCGATCCCCGATGAACTCGGGTCGGGCATTGGCAGTGCGCCGAACAACGTCAACGCAACGCTTGCAGCACGCTTCGGCTCACTTGAAAACGGGAAGAACCTCCTGCGACAGGTCTTCCAACGCTGGAGCGATCTGACCGGTCTCTCCTACGTGGAGGTCACGGACGATGGCGCGTCGTGGGGCAGTGCAGGCGGCAGCACGCGTGGCGATGTCCGCATCGCCGGGCGCGGCCTGAATGTGACCAACATCCTCGCGTACAACTTCTTCCCAAACAACGGGGACATGGTGCTGAACTCGGATGCAAACTGGGGACCAAGCACCAACAACTACCGCTACTTCCGCAACATCGTGGCCCACGAGCACGGGCACGGCATCGGGCTCGAGCACGTGTGCCCGGCATCGACCACCAAGTTGATGGAGCCCTTCATCTTCACCAATGTCGATGGCCCGCAGATCGATGACATCCGCGGAGCCCAGCGGCACTACGGCGACAACCTGGAGGCGGCCTCCGATGCGCTGGCCAATGCGGCCATTCCAACCAATGCCGAAGGTCTCACGAGCTACACGAATCTGTCGATCGACGACAACAGTGACCTCGATCTGTGGAAGATCGTCGCCACTTCCGGCACCAAGGTCTCGCTTACGGTGATTCCACAGGGAGGCACCTACACCGCGGGGCCGCAGACCTCTGCCTGCAACACGGGAACCAGCGTCACCGCATCGTCGATTCATAACCTGAAGATCGATGTGCTCAACTCCGCCGGAACGGTCGTGCTCACCCAGGATCTGAATGGACTTGGTCAGGCTGAAGCGATCTCGAACTACGAGTTTTCCATTGCCGGAACGTACTACCTGCGCGTGTCTCCCGTGACCACGACCAACGATCTTCAGCTCTACAGCGCCAGCTTGACGATCACGCCGGTGCCGGCGATCCCAGCCGACCTCAATGGGGACGGTGTGGTCAACGCGGCGGATCTTGGTGTGATGTTGGCGGCCTGGGGCTCGTCGCTCGCGAGTGCCGACATCAATGATGACGGCATTGTCGACGGCAACGATCTGGGCCTGCTGCTCTCCTCGTGGACGACCTGAGCACCGTTCACGCCGGCGACGGTTGAAGCATCTCCTGCACGATCGACTCGGGCAGGTCATCCATGCGGATGGCCTGCCCGATCTCGTACAGACCGACCTGAGTACGACGGATCGAGCGGCAGTGACCGCCAGTGCCCAAGGCCGTACCCAGATCCCGGGCGAGACTACGGATGTAGGTGCCCTTGCCGCAGCGCACGCGCAGCGAGAGCGTCGGGAAGTCGTAAGCATCGATTTCGATGCCGTGGATCATCACGGGGCGTGCTGCGAGCTCACGCGCTTCGCCGGATCTCGCCAGGTCGTAGGAACGCCGCCCCTGCACCTTGATCGCGCTGAAGGCGGGCGGACGCTGCATGACCTCGCCGACCCAGCGGCTGCATGCGGCGCGAACGGCTTCGAGCGTGGGTGCGGAGGCCGAGATCTCGGTGCGCTCGCCCTCGCTGTCATCCGTGGTCGTGAATGCCGACAGATCGATGGTGGTCTCGTAGCGCTTCTCGCCGGCCATCAGCCGGTCGATCGACTTGGTTGCACGGCCGATCGCGACGACCAGCACACCGGTCGCCAGCGGATCGAGCGTGCCTGCGTGTCCCGTGCGAGCCTTGCGGGCCCGGTACCGAACGCGCTCGACAACGCGCATGCTCGTCATGCCGAGCGGCTTATCGATCACCAGGATGCCGTGGAGGTCAGCTGGCGCAGCAGGCGCGCTCATGCCGCTACTCTAGTGGCCCACCTTGGACAGGTGTCCGAGCGGTTGAAGGAGCAGCATTGGAAATGCTGTATACGGGTAACCGTATCGGGAGTTCGAATCTCCCCCTGTCCGCTTCATGCCGCTGCGTGACTTGGAACCCCGGGTCACGCAGCGGTTGTCGTTTCCGAGCACCTCACCGAGGTCAATGAGTCCGCCATCTGCAGAAGACAATGGCAGATCGGCGGGCTCGCCGTGACGCGGCTTCGATTGCACGAGACTCACATGATTTCAATGTGGATTGCGCATCGAAGCGGGATCTCGCTACACTTCCCAAACTCTCGGGCTGTAGCGCAGCTTGGCTAGCGCGTTTGACTGGGGGTCAAAAGGTCGTGGGTTCAAATCCCGCCAGCCCGACTCCTCACTCCGAAGCGGAAGGCCCCAGCGCCTTCCGCTTCGTCGTTCCGGGGTCGGTCTGCGCGGCGCTTCCACGCTCCTCACGAATCACTGCCCGCACGGTCCCCAATTCGAAAGCACGATCGAAAGATCGCCGCCATCGATGATGCCGCTGCCGTCGAGGTCAGCGACTCCCGGAAAGTCCCAGCCGCTGAGCACCGCGGCAAGATCCCGGCCATCAACCTCGCCCTCGCCGGTGACATCTCCTGTGCGACTGATTCGCAGCGACACGATCTCGGTCGTCCAACCACTCGACTGCTGCAACTCACCGATCACCCAGAATGTGCATCCATCAGCCGGGTCGATCACAGCTGCAAAGTAGTCACCCCAACGATTGTTGCTTCCTGACGGGCTTGTCGTACTGGTGCCGATCACGCTTGTTGAGCCGAGCATTCCCGGTGGATCGCACGGCAATCTGCCTGCAACCTCGAGCGTGGGGTTGAGTGTTCCCGAGCAGCGACCGTAGACGAGCGCAACCGAACCGACATCGTTGACAGCGATGGCCGGAAAGATGGTGTGCTCATTCGGGGCCGCTGCGATGCGACCCGACTGGATGAGCGATGGCGTCGCACTGCCGACATTGATCTCATACCAGACTGCGCACGCTGGGCCACCAGCCACAGCAGCCGGATGATTCGATGCGAACACGCGACCCTGTCGCACGGCAGCGTTCAAGATGCGCCGGTCGCCGATCGAGACTGTTCCCACCGGCGTCGTTGCTGGTGACACATTCTGCATCGATGGAACCGGACAGGTTGCCTTGACCAGAGACGGCGTGGTCAGCGGCTGGTTGACCCGCGCAATGGCAAGGGAAGTCGAGCTGCTCACGCTGACCAGCCGTGCTGCATCGGCTCCGGATCGAGACGAGCCGACCTGCCAGGATGTGCCGTTGTCCAGCACATCTCGCCAGACCGCAGTTCCACCAGCCATGGCACCCGGCTTCTCGAAGATCCGCACCAGTGTCCCGCCGAAGAACGGGCACGAGGTCGGTGATGACAACCGAAACAGGTTGGCCGTCACGTACCACGCATCTCCGTCGTACCCGAAGCCGGGGTAGTCGACCCAGTAGCGGCAGCCGGGGGTGGTTTCGATGAGTGCGGGCGTTCGATACTTGAACCACACGCCGTTGGGGTCGGAGTCGTCCGAGACCGCGAAGGTGATCCACGACTCCGTGGTCGCGGAGTAGTACTCCAGTGCGACGACCACGAATCGACCGATGCGCTCGTCGTAGAAGCACTTCGGATCGAAGGTGAATGCACCGCCCCCCACTTCCTCGAAGAACCCCGGATTGCCGCTTGAGTCAAGGAAGTTCTCGAACTGCGGTGTGCCATCCTTGAGATACCACGCCACCTTCATGTTCACCGTCGCAAGGACATGCGAGGGACCGACCGCCAGGCATGGATCGGGCGGGGCCCACACGGTGGCGCTGATCGCCGGGAACGCAGGATCCACATCATTGCGTGGCACCATGCGCTGCGATCCGTAGACGAGATCATTCGGTGTACCGATCTCGATGGGTGGCCGCTTGTGCGTTGGAAGCAGCGAACCCGGCCGCTGCTGAGACCCCGGCATCACGCGCCGGTCAATCTGCTGTGCCACGGTGCGCGAATCGAAGATCGTCGGCTGCGCCGTGCCAAGGGCGAAACCCCCCTCTACCGACAGTCGCATCGGTGGCGGGATCGTGGCTGGATCACGGCCCGACGGCGGCGTATTGCCGAGGGGGAACGCGGTGCTGACGGCTGCAGCGGGAGCCGGCGCCTGGTGCACAGTACATGCCGCGAGTACCGCGATGAGCGCGCTGATCGCCATGCCGCCCCACGGGATGGATCGGACCGACCTGAAGACACGCAGACGGCGAGAGCAACGCGAGTCAACACAACCATCTGAAGTGCTGGTCATCATGAAACTCCTCTTGGCCCCGTTTGATCAGGACACAGCGACGCGATGCCGAACCCCAAAGCACCATACAAGATGAACTGCAAGGCTTGAATCACCTTCTGTCGCTGAGGCGCCGTGGATCGAAGGAACCTCAAGCCCTGGCTCCAGCTCGGGCATCCAAGTCCTAGGCCCTCGTGCGGTGCCAGATCGGCCCTGATCTGACCGACGAGATCCTGACGCGAGCTGATGGACGAGGCATGGAGTCTCTTGCAGCCAATTTTGGAAACAATGTCCCCCACGGGGCCTTGCGGACAATGCCCGTGATGGATTCACCGTTGCCAACGAACATGCTGCCCAGGATCGCTTGGACGATTGCCGCGCTCGGTGGACTGCTCGCCGCAGGCTCGGTCGTTCATGGCGCACCGCAAGGCGGCTCGGGCGCTGGTGTGCCCTACCAGCATGCCTCGTCGATCGATGGCGCGCCGCTCGAAGGCCTGGTCTTTGTGCCTCCGACGGTCAATCCGTCCACGCCCACCGCACTGGTCATCTACCTGCATGGCGGTGGTGGACTTGGCATCGTGCCCCAAGGCTGGGCC
>VGXJ01000098.1 GCA_016873375.1 Phycisphaerae bacterium | reverse complement strand
GCGCTGCTGCTGGCCGATGCCGAAGACCGCTCCACGGTTGAGAACCAGGTGGAAATCGAGCAGGCTCCCGGGAAGCACGCGCATGCCCTCGTGGAAGGGCAAGCGGTAGGACGGATCGGCGACCGTGTCACGATCGGGCAGCACGACCGGATAGCCCGCGACATGGTCGAAGGACCACGCCTTGCTCCAGAGGTCAAGCGCAAGCGATGCGGCGAGAACACCGACGAGCACGCCCCACGCCCGCGGTGACGTCCAGGCTGGGCGTTGTGCCATGGGCAGCGTGCTCATGGTCGGTTCATGCGCCGCATCGGTGCCGCATCATGACGGACGCGGACGGGACTTCTCGACCTGTCGTGCAGCTTCGACCGTGTACTTGGCCCAGGGCATGGCTGCCAGGCGCCCCTTGGGGATCGGCTTGCCCGTCAGCATGCACATGCCGTAGGTGCGATCAGCGATGCGCTTGAGCGCTTCGTCGATCTCCTGCACAATGCCACGCTCGGCTTGGGCCATGCCGATGTTGAAGTCCTGGTCGAAGGTGTCAGTGCCGACATCGGCCATGTGCAGCGGCATGTTGCTGAGGTTTCCGCCGCTGCTCTTGAGGGCTTCCTCCTCAAGGTCATGCACACGACCTGCGAGCTCACGGCGCATGCGATTCAGGATGTCGCGATAACCCTCGAGCTCCTTTGGCGTCAGCTTGGTCTTGGCGAGCACGACCGGCGCAGGCTCAGCCGGCTTGGCGGCAGCAGCCTTCGCAGCCTTGGGCGTTCGCGCGATCTTGATCCCCTTCAGGCTCAGGGTTCGCACGCGACGCCCGCTGATCATGACGAGGCCCGGCTGCAGTGGCGCCTTCTTGGAGGGTTGCGCGGGCGCTGCCGCGGCCTGCACGGCCGCAGCAGCCACCGAGACAGCGTTGGCGTAATCGATCTTCTTCTTCGGGGTCTTGTCAGCGTTTTCCGCGCCCGGCTTCTTCTTCGGCTTGGGCTTGGCGATCACCGGTGGCGGCGCACCCTTGCTGCGCTTGGGCGGCGTAGGCGGCGGCCCGAAGAGTGGCGGAAGGATGCCGCGACGCTTCGGCGGCGGCGGCGGCGGTGCTTCAGTGATCTTGCCGATGTGCGTGGGCTTGACTCCGGCGGTCCCGGCCGCAGCAGGTGGCTTCGCCGTGGTGGTCTTGGCCTTTGGTGCATCGGCTGCAGGCTTCGCTGCAGGTTTCGTGACTCCCTTGGCCGGTGCCGCAACCGAGGGCTTGGCAGCAGGCTTCAAGCCAGACTTGCCGACGGGCTTGGACGGAGCTTTGGAACCGGCCTTGGCCGCAGGCTTGGCTGCGCTGGTCGACTTCTTCGCTGGTCCGTTCTTGGATGCCCCGCTCTTCTTGGCCACGTGGAGTGCTCCTGAACAACTATCAGTAACCAATAATCAGGCCGTTCCGACGCGGAACGGGCTCATTTCGACCGAGAACACCTCAATGTCGACGAAGGTGCCCGTCATTTTACCACCATCGGGGCTTCCTAGCAACCTGATCGCTGCAAGGCGGCTCCTCCGCTGCGTTCAACACTGCATACGGCGACCAGTTCGGCCCCTCAGATCGACCGCACGCTGCCCATGCGCCGGAACTTCTCGAAGCGCAGGTTGACGAGCGTGTCTGGATCGACGCGCGACAGATCGCGCAACTGATCGATGATCCACCCCTGAAGCGCCTGGCTCGCCGCACGAGGATCGCGGTGCGCACCACCGGCGGGCTCTGGCACGATGGCATCGATGATGCCGTTGGAGAGGTTCTGACGCGCGGTCAGCGACAGCGCCTGCGCAGCGAGCGTGTTGGTCTTCTCGTTGGCTTCCTTCCACAGGATGGCGGCACAGCCCTCGGGGCTGATCACCGAGTACCACGCGTGCTCCATCATCGCCACGCGATCGGCGACGGCAATGCCAAGTGCGCCGCCCGAACCGCCCTCGCCGATCACCACACTGACGATTGGCGTGCGCAGCCTGCTCATTTCGCGAAGGTTCACCGCGATCGCCTCGGCCTGGCCACGCTGCTCGCTCTCGATGCCCGGGTACGCGCCCGGCGTGTCGACGAGCGTCACGATCGGCAGCTTGAATTTCTCGGCGAACTGCATCTTGAGCAGGGCCTTGCGATACCCGTCAGGATTGGCGCAGCCGAACCGGCAACGGATCCGCTCGGCCGTGGAGCGCCCCTTCTGGTGACCGATCACCATGACCTTGAACGGCCCGATGCGGGCAAGCCCCGTCACGATGGCTGGGTCGTCGGCGCACTGACGGTCGCCATGCAGCTGCACGAAGTCCCGACACATGGCGTCCACATGATCGAGGGTCTGCGGGCGAGCAGGATGCCGCGCCACCCGAACGGTCTGCCAGGCGGTCAGACCGCCGTATGTCTTGGTCAGCAGCGTGTCGCGCGTCGAACGCAGCGTGGCGAGTTCTTCAGCAAATCGAGGTGCGGACGGATTCGCCTCGAGCGCGTCGATCTGCTTTTCGATCTCGACGACGGGCTGCTCGAAGTCCAGCACGTAACTGCCGCTGTAGCCAGACTTGGCCATAGTGGCGAATCCTAGCGCGACCGCCGCGATACCGTGCACGCATGGCTACCACGCTCGCCGTCGCAGGATTCGGGAACATGGGCGGAGCAGTCATCCGCGGCATGCTCGCAGCCGGTCGCGTCCAGCCGGACGATGTGCTGGTCTTCGATCCTGACGCGCAGCGCAGCGCCGAGGCCGGCAGTCTGGGTCTTCGCGTCGCAGGCTCGGCGGTGGCACTCTCGGATGCCTCGACGCTCCTGATCGCCGTCAAGCCCCAGCGCTACGGCGACCTTGCCGAACAGCTGGGCGCCCTGCAACGGCCCACCCTCGTGATCAGCGTCATGGCCGGGATCACGATGCACACGATGACCAGCAACCTGGGCCGCCATGCGCGGATCGCAAGAGTGATGCCCAACACGCCGGCTCGCATCGGCGCAGCCATGTCGACGGTCGCGTTCAGTGACTCCTGCACGGCAACAGACCGAGACGAGGTCATGGCCATGTTCGAGACCATCGGACTTGTACACCGGATCGATGAGTCGCTCATGGATGCCGCCACCGCCGTCTGCGGCAGCGGCCCCGCCTACATCTTCTACTTGGCCGAGCACATGATGCGCGGGGCGCGCGAAGCGGGCTTCGACGCGAGCTCGGCTGACCTGCTCGTCCGTCAGACGATCCTGGGTGCTGCCGGGCTCCTGCGCCACTCTTCCGAGGATCCCGCCACGCTTCGACGCGCCGTCACGAGCCCGTCGGGAACGACTGCTGCGGCGCTCGCCGTGCTGGATGCCGCAGGTGTGGGCGACGCGATGGCGCGGGCGATCCTCGCCGCGCGGGATCGCGGCCGCGAGCTCTCGAAGGATGCTTGACGCGCAAGGTCAGAAGTCGCACCGGCGGAAGATCCAGACACAGGACACCAGCACGGCAACCTCAAACAGGAGGCTCGTGCCGATCGTCCACCAGAGCGACCTGCTGACTGCCTGACGATCGATCTCGCCGCGCACCTCGCGAGCACGCACACGATTGCTCCCGAAGATCCCCTCGCCGCGGCGCTCGCGCTCGGGCGCCTGGATGCCCGATCGATCCACAAGCAGGCGTTCGAGGAGCTCAAGCGTTTCGCCTGTCTTGGGCAAGGGCGCCATCACGCCCATGAAGCAGTTGTGCACGAGGCGCCAGGTTGCATCATCCTCGGCCTGCGCATCGCGCTCCTCGAGCAGGTCTTCCAGGTACGGATCATTCGGATTCTCGGCCTCGCGCCGGAGAATCTCGCTCTCGTACGAGGCGATCTCCATTGCGCTCCCCGTGCGGCCCCAGTTGGTGAGTGCCTCGCCGCTCTGGACGCCGAAGACGAGGAACCAGAACACCATGGTGAGGAGCAGGCTGGCCACCGTGCTGCGCGTGAGCAGGCCGACCAGCGCGCAGAACGCGAACAGGTACGAGTAGAAGAGCACGACGAGCGGCACCGCAACGAAGAGCGAGGGTTCCCATGAGCCCCCGCGCAGGCCGATCACCAGGAAGCATGCGCCCGTGAACACGAAGACCTGCAGCGAGGTGAAGAGCAGACCGGTCATCCACTTCGTCAGGAAGAGCCGTCCGCGACCGATCGGCCGCGAGAGCATCATGTCGATGGCCCCGCCCGAGACGAGATCGGGAATGATGCCTGCGGTACTCACCAGCGCGAGTACGGTGCTGCCCAGGCCGAGCCACCATTCCACGCCGAGGTTGGTGAAGAGCAGCTTGTAGAAGGTGGCTGACGGGACCACCGTCGAGTTGAAGAACGGGCTCTCGAAGGTCCAGCCGAAGACGCTGATGCCCTCCTCATCGAGGCCAAGGCCGGCGATTGCCGCGACGATGATGCCTGAGAGCAGCAGCGAGAGCCAGAAGAGCTTGCGTGCGTTGAGCTCGCGATACGCAGCAACCACGATCGCCCAGGTCTGGCGCCAAGAGGTCCCTTGTGGCAGGTCGTGGCTCATGGCGCAGCCTCGAGCGGCGGCGGCGGCGCAGACGGGCGATCACGGAGCGCACCGGGATTGAATGTGCCACCCGATGACGGATCGGTGACAGCACGGATGAAGAGGTCCTCGAGCGATTCGCGCACGGGAACGGCTCGCTCGATGATCGCACCGTGCGCGCGCAGGCGGTCGATCGCGGGTTGGGCCTCGACCGCATCGGCAACCTGCAGGGCGATCGTGCTGGATGCTGGCTCCACACGCACCGCGCCGAGGGATGCAGCCCATTCCGGGGCGGCGCCCCGCACGGTGATCTCGAATCGCCTGCTCGATCGCGTGAGGTCATCGATCGTGCCCTGGGCCCAGACCTTGCCCTGCACCATGATCGCCACGCGATCGCTGACCATCTCGATCTCGCTGAGCAGATGACTGTTGACGAAGATCGTGCGTCCCTCGCTGCGCAGCCGCAACAAGAGATCGCGGATCTCCTTGCGGCCCACCGGATCCACGCCATCGGTCGGCTCATCGAGCACCACGAGCCGCGGATCGTTGACGAGGCTTGCTGCAAGTCCCACGCGCTGCTGCATCCCCTTGGAGTAGGTGCCCAGGCGTCGATCCGCCCAATCCCGCATGCGCACGAGCTCAAGCATGGCTTCCGTACGCAAACGGCGCTCAGTGCGCCGCATGCCGGCAAGGGCACCGAAGAAGTCGACGACCTGCCGACCGGTCAGATAGGGGGGGAATCGATGGTGCTCAGGCAGGTACCCCACGCGCGCAAGCGCACCCTTGTCGCCGAGCGGCTTGCCCAGGAGCGTGCCGCCCCCGGCGGTCGCGCGCACGACCGTCATCATGATCTTGACGATCGTGCTCTTGCCCGCGCCGTTGGGACCAAGCAAGCCGAAGATCTCGCCCGCCCCGACCCCAAGGTCGATGCCGCGCAAGGCCTCGATGCGTCCCTTGTAGGTCTTGCGCACATTGCGCAGATCAATGACCGACGTGTTGTCCACCGTGGGAGTCTAAGGGCGAGCATCGCCTGCATGAGGTTCCACCAACGCGATGCGGGCGGCCCACCAGGACCGCCCGCACCGAACCAAACGACATTGGACGGCTCACTCGCCGCTGGCGGATGCGCCCTTCTTGGCGACCGGAGGCAGCGGGTACTGGCTCGCGTACTCAGGCTTCAGGAGGAAGTAGTACATGGTGCCTTCGGCGTACTGCGCGCCGGCGAGGATCTCGGCGCTCGCACCAACACCCATGAAGATGTCGGCGCGACCGGGCGCCACGATCGCGCCGCCGGTGTCCTGGTCGCACATGAAGCGATTGAACGGGACCTGCTGGTTGGCGAAGTTGATCGACTTGGTGTCGACCAGCACGAAGCCACCGCGCGGGTAGATCTTCTTGTCGGTCGCCAGCGATGTGCGCTCGGTGACCTTCACGCCCAAGCTGCCGGCCGGCCAGTTGGAGCCGTCGTACTTCGTGAAGAAGACGAAGCAGTTGTTGCGGTTGATGTATTCCATCGCGCGGTCGGGGTTCTTGTCGCACCAGTCGCGCACGTTGGGCAGGTTCAAGTCGCGCTCGGTCAGGATCTTCTCGTCGAGCAGGGTCTGGCCGAGGCCGACATACAGGCCGTCGGTCTTGCCGGCGTAGCCCACATACATCGTCGAGCCATCCTGCAGGGTGAGCTTGGCGCTGCCGTTGACCTGGATGATGTACACGTCGAACTCGCTGGGCAGGTAGACGAGCTCGAGCCCGCGCAGCATGCCGCTGGACTGGATCTCGGCACGGTTGGGCCACGGTGCCACGGTGCCATCGGCCTGCAGGCGACCCTTGGGCTCACCGGTGACCGGGTCGGTCACGCAATCGGTCGGACGGCGGTACAGCGGGAAGCGGAAGGTGCTGTCGGGGGTCAGGCTCGCCTTGAACTCAGGCGCGTAGTAGCCCGTGAAGAGCACGGTGCCCTTATCGTTGTAACCCACGGTCTGCCAGCAGTCGAACATCTGCTGCATGCGGCCGAGGAACTCCGCTTCGGTCGTCGATGCATTCAGGAACTCCTTGAAGGCGACCACGCTGCCAGCGGCTTGCTCGTGCGTCGAGACCTCGTGGAATGGGAAGAACTGCTGGCTGCTGGGCTTCTGGAACCAGCTGATGCTCTGGTCGAGCGCCTGGTCGAGGTAGCCATCCCGCGACCCCCATGCCGATGCCAGGCTCGGCCACTGGCTTGGATCGAGCTTGCGCAGCGCGTGCCCGGAGTTCAGCTGGCGGTTGTAGTCAGGCTCGGCGACGACATGCTCGCGCTGGCAGCCAGAGAAACCCACGGCGGCAAGCGCCAAGGCAACGATTGAAGCGTTCATTCCACGCATGGATGCATCCTTGCAACGGGGCGGGATAGGGCGATACGACTGGGCGATTATCGGCAAAGTGCCGGAAACTCATCCACTTTGGATTGGGATTTGCCGAGAATGTGCGGT
>VGXJ01000097.1 GCA_016873375.1 Phycisphaerae bacterium | reverse complement strand
CCGCGACGAACGCCACCTGCCCGATATCGACGCGCTTGCCTTCGCTGAGCGAGAAGAACGCCACACAACCGATGGCCTTGCCCTGCGCATCGTGCTTGATCAGCGCCGGCCCGGTGACCGTGATCGGGATCGAGGCGAAGAACGCCCAGCCGATCAGGATGCCAGCGAGCATGAAGACCGAGGAAATGAGCAGAACATGTCGCGGCGTGACCAGCGGCGCGATGGCGTTCAGCTGGTCTGGCGATGCCGCGGTCTCGATCGCGCCTTCACGGAAGATCTTCTCGTCGGACCCCATGGGGATGATCCTACCCAAGGACTCACCACGAGTCGGGGTGGACAATGAACGGGTTGGCCTTGCGTTCGCGCCCGATCGTGGTCGACGGACCGTGGCCTGCGTGCACGGCGGTCGCATCCGGCCACTGCATGAGCCTCACCAAGGATGCCCGCATGGCCCCGGGGTCGCTCGTGGGAAAGTCAACGCGCCCGATCGATCCGGCGAAGAGCGTGTCACCCACGATCGCCACGCCGGCGGCGGGACAACGGAACGAACAACCGCCAGGGGAATGTCCGGGCAGGTGCTGCACCTCAAACTCAAGCCCGCCTCGCCGCAACCGCTGCCCATCGGCAAGTTCACCGGTCGGGGCAACGACAGACACCGGCCGCTCCCCCCACTCCGAGAGGTTCAAGGCGGGCTCGCCAAACCAGTCGTGCTCGCTCGGATGCGCCAGCCGGGGCAGATCGCCGAACGCAGCAATCACCTCGGGCAGCCCCGCGATGTGGTCGACGTGCGCGTGGGTGAAGAGGATCGCGTCCGGCATCAGACCCTCGGCACGAATGCGCTCGATCAGGCGCGCTGGCCGCTCGCCCGGATCGATGATCCAGCACCCCTTCGAGGCATCGTCGCCATCCCAGACCGCGAAGGCGTTGGTCTGGTAGGCACCCAGAGGCATCCCGATCACGCGCAGCGTCGCCATGCAGCGACGATAACGGCTACGCTCCCGCCACGCCCGGCACGATGCCCTCCTCGACCACCATGCTCCTTCGCCTCCTGACTGTCCTTGCGCTCGTCCCGCTCGCTGCGTGCGACTCGATGATGAGCGACTTCGACCTGCTGGGCAAGTCGTTCAGCCCGCCCACGCCGCAGGAGGCCGCGGCTTGGGCTGTCGATCCCAGCGACCCCGAAGCCCAGCGCCGAGGCCTTGTGCTGCTGGGCACCGCGACCTTCGGTGGCGATCCGACCTACATCGAGCTTTACCGCATTTACGTGACGGAGTCTCGCGACCCGCTGGTGAAGGCGGCAGCAATCGAGAGCCTCTGCCGATTCGCGCAGCCCACCGAGGCCAAGCTGATCGCGCTGCAGCTCAAGGATGCAGCCGCGCCTGTGCGCCTTGCCGCGGCGCGTGGCCTGCAGCGGCTGCACAACCGGGAGGTCATCGATCAGCTCTGGACGCGCCTGCTCGAAGAGACGGAAGAGACGGATGTGCGCACCGAACTCGCCATCGCGCTCGGCCAGTACCCGGAAGACAGCGTGGTGCAGGCGCTGATCGCGGCGCTCGATCAGCCTGAACTGTGCGTGAACTTAGCCGCCTCGCAAAGCCTTTGGCTCATCACCGGCCGCGACTTCGGCACCGACCGCACCCGGTGGCTCGAGTGGTATGCCCTGCAGCCCGTGGCTGGTCGCTTCCGCGCTGAGAACGCCTTCACCTACCCGACCTACCGGCGCGATTTCGAGACATGGGACTGGATCATCTTCTGGGACCGGCCGCGATTCGAGGTCCCTGGCGCCCCGATCGGCTTGGCCGCCGCCGCACGACCGACCTATGTCGAGCCTGCGGCCTCCCCAACCACGCCCGCTGCGAATCCCGCGCCCTGATCGCGGCGAAGCCAGCGCGCCGTGACCATGCCAACGCCAGGCAGTGACCGAGGGATCGATCCCACGACTGTGATCTCCCCTGACGATCCGATGAGCCCCGTTTCGGCGGTGATCGAGGCAGAGATCGCACTGGATGAACAGGGAACGATCCGCAGCGGCAAGCTTGCGGGGCTCTCGATCAATCGTGCGATCTGGGTGCTTTCCTGGCCGGTGCTCCTTCAGCAAGTCATGGCCGCGTGCGTCGGGCTGGTCGACAAGATGGTGGCTGGCAGCCTGCCCGACGGCGTGGCCACACCTGCTCTCGATGGCATCGGGATCGGCGCCTATGTGGGGTGGTTCATCGGCATCGCGCTCATGGGGGTGGGCGTCGGCGCACAGGCGATCATCGCACGCGCCATGGGCGCCGGCAATCCCGGCGAAGCCCAGGTGGTCGCCGGGCGTGGGCTCGCACTCGGCCTGGCGTGGGGCTCGATCGTCGGGGTGGTGCTCTGGTTCGCGGTCGTGCCCTTGGCGGAACTGTGCGAGCTGCACGGCCGCAGTGCGGAGTTCTGCATCCAGTACACGCGCATCAACGCCGTCGCGATGCCGTTCCTCTCGGTCATGAGCATCGGCTCGATGATCCTGCACGGGGCGGGCGAGACCACGAAACCCTCGATCATCTCCGCCTGGGTCAATGTGGTGAATGTGGTACTGAGCATCCTGCTCTCGGGTGTGGAGATGCGGCTGGGCGGTGTGCGCCTGCCCAACCTCCTTGGGATCGACGCCACCGAGTGGGGCGTCGCCGGGATCGCCATCGGTACGGTGATCGGGTACGCAGTCGGGGCTTGGATGACATGGCGCGTGCTCAGCCGCGGCGTCAAGGACCTTCGCTTGGAGCGGCGCGATGTACGACTGGACCGCGCCACGACTTGGCGGATCGCGCGTGTGGGCATCCCGAACTTCTTCGAGGGCGTGACGCTGTGGGCCGTGAACCTCTTCGTCATGGCGTTCATCGGCATGATCAGCCTGGCCGAGGGGAACGATGGCGTGCCGCGCCAGGGCCTGGTCGGCGCGCACATGATCGCCGTGCAGTGGGAGGCCTTCAGCTTCCTGCCGGGCTTCGCCATGGGCACGGCCGCGGGCGCGCTCGCCGGACAGTTCCTCGGTGCAGGCAGCGCCTCCAAGGCACGCACCGCGATCTGGCGATGCAATGTGGTGGGCATGGCGATCATGGGCGGGTTCGGCATCGCGTTCATGACCCTCGGTGAACCGCTCACGCGCATCATCAGCGAGGATCCGGTGCACCTGCGCGAGGTGCCCTCGCTGCTCTTCATCTGCGGGCTGATCCAGATCTTCTTCGCGATGGCCATGGTGATCCGCAACGGCATCCGCGGTGCGGGCGACACCACATGGGTGCTCGCGATCACCTTCGTCTCCTGCTACGGGCTCAGGTTGCCGCTCGCGTGGCTCTTGGGTGTGAAGCTGGGCAAGGGGCTGACGGGCATCTGGATCGGGCTCTGCACCGAGCTCGCCGTGCGCGGGCTCCTGTTCCTGGCGCGCTTCCTGCACGGAGGCTGGGCGCGAGCGAAGGTGTGAACGCGGCCCGGCCAGCACCAGGCGATCACACGTTCATCGTCAGCACGGCAAGGCCGAAGAATCCCGCGATCATCAGCACGATCGACACCACGTTGATGTGTGTCACGAATCCCTTGGAGACCAGCCCAGCGCCGAGCAGCTCCTGCGCAAAGATCCGCGGCCCGAGGATCATGATCAGGGGTGTGGCACAGGCGCCGATGCAGGGAAGCGCACCAAGCACGGTCACACCGCTCGCGTAGCACCAGCAGGCCACGATGCGCCGTGCATCGAACGCGCGCGGGTTCATCACGCGCAGGATGATGGCGATGATCAAGGCGATGAGTCCCAGGTACACGATCGAGCCGATGACGGCGGCACCCATGGCGGCGCCAACGACGAGCTGCAAATCGCTGCTGCGCATCGACAGCACATCGATCGAACCGACCGTGATCAGGTTGTACGCGGTGGTCACGACGGCTGGTGCAAGCGCTGCCCCCACACCGACGCCTGCGATCAGGCCGGCAAAGAGGCCAGCCTGCGCCAGATCCGGCCGAGGTGGCAACGCCCGCCCGAGCCGGACGGGATCGCTCGTCGCCATCGACAGCGTGTCCCATGTGCGGCGCAACAGCCCCTTCGGCGAGCCCTCGAACGGATGCAGGTCTTGGCGGATCTCGCGACCCTCCTGCCCGGGTGCCGGACGCAGCACCATCTCCTCCAGTCGCACGATGCCCGAACAGCGCGCGCATGCAAACTCCGGCGGATCGGGCAGGCCATCCTTGCCATTGCCCCAGTAGGCCTCGCCGCAGTGCGGGCAGCAGAAGTGCGCGCTGTAGCGCTCGAAGATGGCGGTGCGCGGATTGAACGGCTCACCGCATTCCGGGCACGGGCCCGGGCGAACATTCCAGAGTTCGTGCTGGCAGCTGCGGCAGCGCACGCGGCGTCAATCCTCCGGCGCGCCCGCCGCGACGCGGCGGCGGAACTCCGCGGTGAGTCGCGCGGTGACCGGACCGCCGCGCCCCGCGCCGATCACATGGTCACCGACCGCGTTCACGCCGATGACCTCGGCTGCGGTACCGGTCAGGAAGACCTCGTCGGCGGCGTAGACATCATCAAGCACCATGTGCCGTTCCGTGCAGGGAATGCCCAGTGCGGGACACAGCGTCTCGATCACGAAGCGACGCGTGACGCCGTTCAGCAGCCCTGCGTCGGGCGGGGGCGTCGTGATCGCACCATCCTTCACCACGAAGATGTTGTCACCGGTGCACTCGGCGACCTGGCCATCGGTGTTGAGCATGATGGCCTCGAGCACGCCTGCATCGATCGACTCGATCTTGGCCAGGATGTTGTTGAGGTAGTTCAGGCTCTTGATCGCAGGATCAAGGCACGCGACCGGGATGCGCGGCCGCTGGGAGACGATCACCTTCATGCCGGTGTTGTAGAGCTGCGGCGGATAGAGCTGGATCGAGTCGCAGATGATGAACACGTGCGGCATCGGGCAGGTGAACGGGTTCAGGCCCAGGGTGCCCACGCCGCGCGTGACGACGAGGCGGATGTAGGCATCGGGCTTGCCGCTCGTGCGCACGGTGTCGCGCAGCGCCTGCTCGAGCTCGGCCAGCGTGTACGGGATCGACAGGCGGATGCGCTCGGCGCTCTCATAGAGCCGCCGAAGGTGCGACTGCATCTTGAAAACGCGGCCGCCGTAGACGCGGATCCCCTCGAAGACGCCGTCGCCGTAGAGCAGGCCGTGGTCGTAGACCGAGACCTTGGCCTCGTGCTGCGGGACGATGGATCCGTCGAACCAGATGGTCGCCATGCGGCGGAGCCTAGCGGCTCAGGTGCCCGGATGCGCCCGACGCAGGCGCGCAGGCGGGATCCCGAGCTGCTCGCGGTACTTCACGACCGTGCGTCGCGCGAGCGTGATGCCCTCGGCCTTGAGGGCCTTGGCGATCGCCTCATCCGACAGCGGCTTCGCACGGTCCTCGGCAGCGACCACCTCGCGCAGGCGCTCCTTGATCGCATCCCATGACACGGCCCCCTGTTCGGTGTGCGTGCCGCCGGTGAAGAACCTGCGAAGTTCGACGACGCCGCGCGGCGTCTGGAGCCACTTTCCCGCCACGGCGCGACTGACCGTGCTCACGTTCATGCCGATGTCGGCGGCGACCTCGACCATCGGGAGCGGCTTCAGGTGCCCGGGGCCGAACTCGAACCAGTCACGCTGGCGATCGAGCACGCGCTCGACCACGCGCAGCAGCGTCGCGCCCCGCTGGCCGAGCGCCTCGATGAACCAGCGGCCGCGCTGCATGTTGGACTTGATGAGGTCGCGCGTCGACTTGTCGACCTTGGGATCGCGGCTCATGCGTACATACTCCTCGGCAAGTCGCACGCTCGGCTCGCTACCGTCGGCCAGGCGCGCGCTCCAGCGATCGCTCGCGGCATCGTGGGTCACGATCACATCGGGGCGGATCCCCGGCACGGGCCGCGAGGTGAGGCCGGATGCAGGCGATGGATCAAGGTGCTGCAGCATCGTGCGCGCCGCGTCGAGCTGCGCCGTCGTCATGCCGGTCCGTTCCTGGATGCGGGGGATCCGGTTGGCCTCGAGATCCTCAAGATGGTGCTCGATCAGCAGGCGCGCATCGTGCCAGGCGCGGTCGTCATCGCCAGCGCGGCCACGCACGACATCAAGTTGCGAGAGCAGGCTTTCCCGCACATCCGACGCACCCATGCCCGGCGGCTCGAGCAGGTGCTGGAAGAGCCGCGACGCCTCGCGGACCTCGGCCTCGGTCGCCGGCGGGTCGACGACCGGCGCGGCGGCCGCCGTGATCGCCTCGACCGGCGTGTGCAGCAGCCCATCCTCGCCGACGAACCCCGCGAGCGCGCGCCCGATCGCCGACATCCGGGGGCTGGCATCGACCAGCATCCACTGCTCCAAGAGCTGTTCCTCGAGGCTCGCCGTGCGTGCAGGCGTGTTGGCCATCGCCTCGGTGCGGGCGTCAGGTTCGCCGTCGAGCCGGCGCGATTCCCGCCATGAATCGCTGTCGAGGTCCTCGCCGTAGCGACGCTCGAAGCGATCGAGCCGGTCGAAGTCGGCAGCGCCGCCGCCGTCGACGACGAGCGCCCGGTCATCGGCCCCGTCACCGGCGTCCTGGCCATCGGTGCGGGCATCGACGGGATCCATCGACGATCCATCTGGTTCCGCGCGCTCGAGCGCAATGTTCTCCTGCAGTTCCTGCTCGACGCGCTCCTCGAGCTCGCCCAGCGGCAGCTGCAGCACGCTCATCGTGGTGAGCATCCGCGGCGAGAGCTTCAGGTTCTGCCCGAGTCGCGTCCCCTGTGAGAGGTTGAAGCCCATCCCTGACATGGCTCAGAGCCGCTGCCGGTGGCTGATCGCATCCGCGAGCGCGGCTCGGTTGGCGAACTCGATGTGGGAACCGCTGGGCAAGCCACGCGCAAGTCGGCTCACGGCGACGCCAGTCCCTTCAAGCGCCTGCGCGACGAACAGCCCCGTGCTGTCGCCCTCGAGGTCGGGGTT
>VGXJ01000096.1 GCA_016873375.1 Phycisphaerae bacterium | reverse complement strand
GACTCGGTCCCCCTGCACGGCCCGCGCCTTGCCAAGCCAGTAGTGAGCCTCGGCGTGCTGTGGAGCGCGCTCGATCACGGCACGCGCCGATGATTCGGCAGCCGCAGCATCACCGGTCGCGGCCGTGCGTGCCACTGCGAGATCGCGCTCGATCGCCAAGCGATCCTTGTCAGACAATCCATCGAGGACCTCTTGCCCCAGCGGAACAAGACCCGCTTCGTTGCTCGCAGTCGTGCAGACGAGCACTGCTCCGAAGGAGCAGCATGCGTTGACCATCTGCTCGATGTGGGTCCCGAGGTTCGTCGCGGCCGCGGTGCGCAGGGCGGCGTCGGCAGGAATGACCGTCTGGCCGATCATCTGCTCCATCAGCGTCCGGTCGCCCGCGGAACCACCACGAAGCAGTCCCTCGACGCCCTGCACCAAGGCCAAGCCACGCACCGCGCGGACCCAAGGCAGCGCCGTGACCGGCATCGTGCCTGATGCACTGATCGACGCCGTGCCGTAGGCGCCGAAGAACTCGTTGTTGCCGACGTACAGCACCACGAGATCGGGCTGATGCTCGACGGCCGCTTGCGTGAGGTAGACAAGCGGGAAGCTCGCCACGGCCGTGGTGCCGAGGTTGATGACCTCGACGCGACAGTCTGGCCAGCGTTCCTGCAGCAGCGCTTGCAAGAACGAACCCATCGAAAGATTGCGCGGCTGCGGATAGCCCTTGGCCGCGGACTCGCCCACAAGCATGATGCGGAAGGTCCCAGCCGGCTTGGGCATCACGAACTCGCTCTCCTCGGCGTAGCCAGCACGATCAGGATCGGCGAAGAAGTACGGCCGCGAGGCATCAGGCACGGTGATGACGAGTGACTGCCCCGGCGAGAGCTCCCCGGTATCCCGGAAGAACGCGGGATAGCCACCGAAGCCGGCGAGCCGAAGTCCCAGTTCAAGCAGCACGAGCGCCACGAGCGGGACCGACAGCGTGACGAGCGTGAACACCACGCGCTTCCAGCGGGGAAGCGATGCACGGGTCGATGGGTCGGGCTTGGCCATGGTCAGAACTGCCGTTCAGGGTCATGCCGCGCTGCAGGCAAGGCGTGCCATCGTGAGGTCCGCGTCGCCGCGCGTGCATCGAGCGGATCCCATCCGCAGCAGCGCGCGATGACGCCGATGGGGATGACCACGAACGCGTACACGATGGCCAGGGCAAGGGTTCCCAGCAGCGTCCCGACGCACCACGCCAGGCCCATCCATGCGCGGTACACCCAGCGTCCGCCCGGCAGCCCGAGCCCTGCCGTGACCAGCGCAAGCGCACCGATCGACCAGAGCACCGGCGCCACGGGACGCAGGTGAGGGAACGGGCCCCAAGGCACGAACCACATGAGCGCACCGACCAGCCCAAGGAGCGCCGGGGCAAGCAGTCCCCACGTGCGCAGGCGACGGGCATCCGGTGACCAATGGACATCGATCATCGCGCGCCGTTCAGAAGAGCGTGTAGATGAAGGGCGCCGCCTGCGTGCCTCCGAGCACGATGAGCACGCCGACGATGAGCAGCGCCACGATCACCGGCACGAGCATCCACGCCTTGTTCGCACGGACGAAGTCGAACAGCTCGCCGAGGAAGGAGCGTCGTGCCATGGGATCAGTCTAGCTTGAAGGAGCGCCGGTACTCCTCCGCTCCCGCCATCGGAGGCTGCCGGTCCTTGCGCATCAGCAGATTGCCGACGACCAGCGTGTCCATGTCGGTGAACATGAAGCATCGGTAGGCATCACGCGCGTCGTGCACGATGGGTTCGCCGCGGATGTTGAAGCTCGTGTTGACCAGGACCGGGCAACCGGTGAGCCGCTCAAACGCAGCAAGGATCGCCGCGAAGCGCGGCGCGCGTTCTGGATCGACCGTCTGCACCCGCGCCGATCCATCGACATGGGTCACCGCCGGGATCTGGCTGCGAATCGCCTTGAGCCGGTCGAGGCCCCGCAAGCCTTGGTCCACGGCAGCGACGGTCCTTCGCGCAGTTGCGACCGGTGCGACCAACAGCATGTACGGGCTCGCTGCATCAAGGTCAAACCACTCGCGCTCGCGGCCGGAGAGCACGGCCGGTGCGAAAGGCCTGAACGACTCGCGGAACTTGATGGCCACGTTCATCCGCCGCTGCATCGATGGATCACGAGGATCGCCCAAGATCGATCGGCTCCCGAGCGCTCGCGGACCGAACTCGGCGCGCCCATCGACATGGCCGACGATCCGGCCTGAGGCGAGCTCGGCGACGATGGCCTCGATGATCGACTCGTCGTCGTGCGCGTCGACCACTGCGCCCATCGACTCGAGCTCGGCACGGGCATCGAGCCCGTTGATCGCCGGCCCGAGCAGGCTGCCGCACTGGGCATCATTGGGCTGGACCACCCGAGGCTCGCCGCGGTGCAGGTGCCAGTGCGCGAGCGCCGCACCGATCGCACCCCCAGCATCGCCGGCTGCAGGCTGGATCCACAGGCGCTCGAAGGGACCTTCGCGAAGCAGCCGACCATTGGCCACGCAATTGAGGGCGACGCCACCGGCCATGCAAAGCGCCCGCTCGCCGGTCTGCCGGTGCACATGCCGGGCCATGCGCAGCACGATCTCCTCGATGACGCGCTGGATGCTCGCGGCGACATCCATCTCGCGCTGGGTGATCGGGGCCTCTGGCGCGCGCGGCGGTCCGCCGAGGATCGCGTGCAGGCGGCGACTGGTCATGCGCAGCCCACCGACGTATTCGAAGCATCGCTGGTCGAGCCAGAACGAGCCGTCCTCATGCAACCGCACGACGCGATCCAGGATGGCTTCGGCGAACCGTGGCTCACCGTACGGTGCGAGGCCCATCAGCTTGTACTCGCCGGAATTGACGCGGAAGCCGCACCACTGCGTGAAGGCGCTGTAGAGGAGGCCCGGCGAATGCGGGAATCTCATCTCCTCGCGGAGTTCGAGCGTGTTGCCACGTCCTACGCCCCATGTTGCGGTCGACCACTCGCCCACGCCATCGAGCGTCAGGATCGCCGCACGCTCGAACGGGCTCGGGAAGAACGCGCTCGCAGCGTGCGACTCGTGGTGCGTCGTGAAGAAGATCGGCCCCTCGTACGAGCCGCCGAGTCCACGATCGATCTCTCGTGGCAGGTGCAGCTTGCGCTGCAGCCACGCCGGCATCGCACGAACGAACTGCGGGAAGCCGAAGGGGGCCGTGGCCAAGGCCGTCTCAAGGATGCGCCCGAACTTGACGAGGGGCTTCTCATAAAAGACCACCGCATCGAGTTCCTTGGGCGACAGTCCAGCGTGCTCAATGCACCATGTGGCGGCCTGCGCCGGGAAACGATCGTCCTGCTTGATGCGCGAGAAGCGTTCCTCCTCGCTTGCGGCGACGATCGCGCCATCCTGCACGAGCGCTGCGGCGCTGTCGTGGAAGAACGCAGAGATACCGAGGATCGAGGTGGGCAACGCCGGAAAAGATAACCCCCGCACAGGCGCTCGCCCGTGCGGGGGTGTTCAGGTCAGATCACGCCGTGAGGTGCGACCGCGTGCTCACTTGCGCGAGCGGCGGCCGAGGCCCGCCAGGCCCAGGAGCGCCAGCGCGCCGGGAGCCGGGACGACGGTGTAGCTGAAGCCAGTGGTGGTGGTGAACGTATCACCCCAGTTGGCCACGCTCGGCGAGCTGCTCGAGAGCGCGTCGATCGCGCCGTCGCTGCTGCCGCCACCCGATGAGTAGGCGTCGAAGACGAAGCTGTCGCCGACGTTCAGGCCGAGCGCAGCCATGCTCACCGTCCAGGTGATCTGGCTGCCGCCGGCGCTGAAGCCGCCGAAGTTGCCGCTGTAGGTGGCGCCGAGGAGGCCCCAACCAATTGCGTTCGAGCGCAGTTCAGCGCCGCCGCTGCCATCAACCCACGAACCGATCCAGTGGGTCATGCCGCCGTTGGCGGACATGTTGATCGGGCGGCCCCAGCCGTTGCCGGTGCTGGTGCCGGTGCCATTGTTGGTGGCGATGCCGACCATGAACTTGCCCCAGTCGACGTTGCTGAAACTGCCGTTGACGGTCAGCTTGAAGACAATGTCGGTGGAGGTGTTCGACACTTCCATGCTGACGAGGTCGAGCGTGCCGCCGCCGGTAGCGAGGCCTGCACCGATGTCGCCGGTCGAGTCGCTGTAGGTGAAGCCGGGGTTGGCAACGACCTGGGCAACGCCCATGCCGACTGCCGAGGCGGCCATCACTGCGCACATGACGCGAGTGTTCATCTGAAACTCCTGAACTGTTGGGATGAGGGAAAGGGAGGAAAAGAAACTCTGCGAGTCCCTTCACCCTCGATGCAGAACGGTGCCTCAGATGGACACAAAATCCAACGTAACCCGGTTCTTTTCTGATTTGTTATTGGTCACATCTTGAGAATCACCCGCCGATGGGGGTGTCGGTGCTTCGTAGCATCCCCTCCATGAAACTCTTCGCCCAACTCACGCTGACTGCGATCGCGCTCCTGGCCTGTGACAGCGGCCCCGACCCCGTCCAGGAAGGCTCGGCAGTCGAGGACGCTCGCGCCCGGGAACAAGAGCAACTCAACGCCATCTCGGAGCAGGATGACGCCAACAACGCCGACGCCGGCATCACCAACGATGCGCAGATGGAGCCGCTCAACCCCTGACGGGGTTTGGTCACTGACGCGGTTACGGGTCGGTGCATCGAGCATCGATTTGCGGACCGGGGGCTCTTTTTCGCTGTATTCGGACCGCATCCTTGGCCTCAGACCATTCCATACCTAGGTTAGAGGCATGTTCTGGCGACCACTCGCTTTCCCCCCGGCGTGCTGTGCCATTGCCCTCAGCCTCACGGCCCATGCTCTCGCAAGCGGCGGATCAACCGTGCCGCCGGTGCAAGACTGCGGATTAGAGCGCATCTCCCATTTCATTCCGTGCGAGCCGCTGCTTCCAAAGGACCTTCCCGCCTCCTTCTCCGTGGAGGTGCCGCTGGGTGCGAACATGGTCACGCTGGACCTGGCCAAGCACTCGGTCCGTGGGGACCGGTTCAAGGTGCTCGTGGACGACGGCCGCTCGCTGCACGAGATCGATGCGCCGGCCATCCGCACCTATCGGGGCTCGATTGCCAGCCGCCCCAACACGTCCGTCGTTGGCTCCCTGCTGCCAACCGGCTTCAGCGGAATCGTGACCCTTGAGGACGGATCGACCTTCGGCATCCAGCCGTTGCATGAGCTCTGCTCCGACCTTCCCGCCTCATCGGTGCATGCGACGTACGCAGCGTCCGACGTTGCCGTCGACGAAGCGGGCTGCGCCATCGGCCGCCCAGGCTTCGACACCGAGCTGTACCGCGTGGCGCCGGAATCCGGCGGCGGCGGCTCGCTGGCCGGCACCACCCCGCAGCAGGTCGAGGTCGCGTGCGAGACGGACTACGAGTTCTTCCAGAAGAACGGGAGCTCGGTCATCAACACGGTGAACGACATCGAGAACATCATCGCCAATGTCAACACGATCTACGACCGCGATGTCAACATCGTGCACGAGATCAGCGTGATGGTGATCCGATCAGCCTCCACCGATCCGTATGCCGGAACCACCATCGATGCCCGACTCAATGAGTTCGATGCCCTGTGGGGCGCAACGCCCCTCAGCGGCGCCTTCCGCGGCATCGCGCACATGTTCAGCGGCTACAACTTCTCGGGCGGCGCGATCGGGCTTGCATACTTGGGCGTGGTCTGCCAAGCCGCGTCGGGCGTTGGCTATGGCATCGTGGAGAGCCGCTACACGACATCGCTGACCTTCCGCGTGTCGCTCTCGGCGCACGAACTTGGCCACAACTGGAACTGCACGCACTGCGACTCGGACGGAAACGACAACTGCCACATCATGTGCTCGGCGAACGGGGGATGCGGCGGGCTGAGCGGCTCGAACCTCAAACTCGATACCCGAGCGATCAGCGAGACCAGTGGCTACATCAATGCCGTGTCCTGCGACTTCACCCGACCGCTGCCCTCGCTCCCCCCTTTCGTGGACGACTTTGACATCGGCACCGCGCTGGCGACATTGCGCTGGATCTTCAACGACGGTGTGACCATCTCTGCTACCGCGCTCAATGAGCCAACTGCACCGAACTCCATGAACCTCGGGTCGACCGGCACTGGCGAGTACGACGATGACGACTGCCGTACGAACACCGTGCAACTCGGCGGGCTTGCGGCGGCCAGCGTGAGTTACTTCACGTCGCGGCTGGGGGTCGAGTCGGGCGAGCAGTTCTTCATCGAGTACCTCAACAGCGCACTGGACTGGGCGCCCCTGAACACCTTGACCTCCGACGGTGTGGCCGTCACCGGCTTCGCGTTCCACGAGCACATTCTTCCTGCCGATGCGCGCCACAACCAGTTCCGGCTTCGTTTCCGCGTGAACGGCAACGACACTGCAGACAACTGGTATGTGGACAGCTTGCGCGTGCTCGGGCCGCCAGCGAACGATGAGTGTGCTGGCGCCATCGAGGTCGGGCTCGGATCCACCGCGTTCACCACCGCGCCCGCGACCGACTCGATCGGCTCGCTGCCTGCTGCGTGCAACGATGGTGCGGGCACCGTGTGCGCCAAGGACATCTGGTTCCGCCACGTGGCGACCTGCGACGGCTCGCTGACGGTGGAGACCTGCGGATCGCCGACCTTCGACACTCGTGTCGCGGTCTATGCCGGCAGCGCCTGTCCGACCGCAACCACGGTCCCTGCAGGCTGCGATGACACGACCGCGGGATGCACCGGCAACGGCGGGCGCGTCACGCTCGACGTCACCGCGGGAAGCACCTGGCTCATCCGCATCGGCGCACCCGTGGCGGGCGTCGGCGGGTCGGGCGCGCTCTCGATCAGTTGTGCGACGGCATGCGCCGCTGACCTCAATGGCGACGGCTCGGTCGATGGCAACGACCTTGGCGTCCTGCTCGGAAGCTGGGGAGTGGCTGGCGGAGACCTCA
>VGXJ01000095.1 GCA_016873375.1 Phycisphaerae bacterium | reverse complement strand
CCGGACCCGGGGCGAAGCCATCGGCTTGTTCCTCGCGCTTCTCGAACTGGCTCGCAACCAGCGGGTGGCGGTACGGCAGGAGCGCGCAGACGATGCCGTCGAGATCGCCCTGACTGCGCCCGTCGATCCATCAATTCCGGCCTGATGTTCGAAAATGGCCTTGCAGAGCGCCGCAGGCCTTGAGATCATCAAGGCGTCCGCAAATTGAGGAGGGTCCCGTCATGGCTGGTCTTTCAACTGTGCTCGTCGCTGCCCTCTTCATCCCGTCAGCTCCCGTTCAACCTTCTACAGCTGGGACGCCCGTGCCAGCGGCGACCTGCGGCCCGTGCGCATCGTCTGCGAGCGTTTGCTCTGCGTCCAGCAACGCTCAGGTCAGCGCCATGATCGTGCCGAGCGCAAGGGCACCCGGGTCGTTTTCCACGCGAGGTGCATGGACCACGCTGTACGTGGCAGACATCGTGTTCCCAATCGTTGGGCGCGACCCTGAGTTGGAAATGACCTTTGGATCGGACGGTGGATCGTGCTCAGGGGCTGGCTGCCCGCCTCAGACCGCGAGTCCCGTGGCACGCGTGGGTGGGCCACCGATCGAGCGCAACAGTCGCTTACGCGCCCGCGCCCTGCGCGAACGCAATCTCGTCGCATTCCTGAGCGACGCCTATCCGGACCAGGAATTCCGGATCGAAGGCGATCTGCTCTACATCCGCGATCGCTGACGCGAGACACTCAGGTCCGTCCGGGCTGTCGCGCCAGGATCGCGGCCACGGCGTCTTGGAGATCCTTGGCCTTGCCGACCTCGCTGTCCTTGAGATCGTTGCAGAGCACGCTCATGGCGAAACGACGCCCGTTCGCACAGACGACGTAGCCCGACAGGCAGCTTGTGCCGGCGATGAAGCCGGTCTTGCACCAGACCTTGGCGAGCGAGTCCGGAACCGCGTCCATGCGCTTCTTGAGCGTGCCGCTGCTTCCGCCCTCGGCGAAGCTCTGCAGGTACGCGTTGAAGTCCGGCAGCATGCGTGGCATGGCGAGCAGCCATCGCGTCATGCCCACCGCCGTCACGCGATTCTCCTTGCTCATGCCGCTGCCGTCACGGATCGCGAAGGACTCGACCTCGCTCCCGATCGCTGTGCGCAGCGTCGTGCGCATCAGGTCCTGGCCGTCGGCCCACGAGCCGGGCCGGCCGGTCGCCTTCGCGGCAGCTCGCTTGAGCAGCGCTTCGGCGTAGAGGTTCTCGCTGTCGGTGTTGGCTCGCGTGACGACGCTTGCCAGCGGCGTGCTCAGCGTGGGGCCGACGGCGGTGCCGGTCGCTGCGGCGTCTGCAGCAGTGGCGCGGCGTACGGACCTGACATCGACGCCATTGGTGCGCAGCCGCGAGGCCAGCAGGTTGCCTAGGAAGAGCGGCGGATCCTGCATCGTGACGATGTACGGACCATCGGCCTTCGTCAGGTTCCCCTTGATCGCGTACGCGTCGGTGCCCTGTGCCCGCGCGATGCCGGCGGACTGCTTCGAGCCCTTGCCTTGACGGGCCGTCGCATCGTTGACGACGGTGAGCCATGGGGCGGCGGGCTGGGTGCGCCACGCGACCTTGCCATCCTTCGGACTGAGCCAGAATCGAAGGGAATTGAAGTGGAAGTTGATGCCCCAGCACGCGACGCAGTAGGTCGCATCGAGCTGGTCGCGCGGCCAGTCGGGATGAGCGCCCTCGCGTGCGAAGATGCGGTCGTCGACGACGATCTCGCTGATGCGCGGCATGCGGAGCCGCTCGACGGCACGGGCCCACTGGTCGACCAGCTGCTCCGGCGTGAGGCCTGTGTGCATGGCACCTTGGGCGTCCTTCCATACGGTGCCCGACAGGAGTTCGGGATCGCCCAGCGATGGGTCGCCGTCACCGACGATCGTGAGGCGGTCGCCCTGCAGCAGGAGCTTGGTGCCGAAGGCGAAGCCATCGCCGAGCACCAACATCGCCAGCCCCGTCGTGATGGCCTTCTGATTGCTGGCCGGCCGCATTGGGCGCGAGCCTCCGAGGTCGACGATCACGGCATCGCGATCAAGATCGCCCACGACAGCCGTGGCGTTCGAGGCGAGCCCGCTCTTGGCGATCGCGGCGCGGATCTGCTCGGTGATGGCTGCATCGATGGAGACCGTGGTTGCAGCCGCTGACTGGGTCTTGGTCGAAACGGCAGGGGATTGCGACGTTGAGGGCGCACGCGCGCTGGCACGATGGCTGGCCGACACGAGCAGGGCCGCGGAGGCGCCGGCGAGCGCCACGACCGCGACCGTCGCCCATCCGTGGCGAAGGTCGAACTTCATGGCCGCGGAGTGTACGGAGCGGCGTCGCAAAAGCGAGGCGAGGCGCCCCGAAGGACGCCTCGTCAAGGCTCCGACCTTCGTCGGAGCGATCAGGGCGGGACGGCCCGGCTCAACTGCCGCCGACGACCAAGCGACGGAAGCCCGTCAGCGTGGTGCCCGCAGGCAGCAAATCCTTGATCTTCTTCTTCTCGTCGAAGACGAACGCCTGGCCGAGGAGCGTGACTTCCTCGAACCACTTGCGCATCTTCCCTTCAGCCATCTTTTCGGCGATCTGGGCCGGCTTGCCGCTGGCGGTCGCTTCGGCGGTTGCCTCGGCGCGCTTCTGAGCAAGCTGGTCGGCCGGCAGGCCAGTCTGATCGATGGCCTGCGGCGTCACGGGCGAAGCCACGATGTGCTGGCAGATCGCGGCGCCGGTCTCGGCATCGAGCGTGCCGGTGTACTCGAGGATCGCGCCTTGCTTGTGGTCATGGTGAAGGTAGAAGGCGTAGGACTTGCCTGCCATGACCTGGCCGCGCGCGAACTGGACGTTCTCGCCGGTCTTGAGACGGACATCATCCACGCGCGCCGTGATCGCGGCGGTGGCGGTGACGGTGCCGGCAGCGGCTTCGAGCGCCATCTTTGCGACGTCGGCTGCCATGGCGCGGAACTCCGCGTTCTTGGCGGTGAAGTCGGTCTCGCTGCGGATCTCGACGATGGCAATCTTGCCGGCACCCGTGGCGATGGCGAGGCAGCCTTCGCCGGCGGGACGGTCGGTGCGGCCGTCCATCTTGTCCTTCATGCGCTCGCGCAGGAGCTTCTCGGCGGCATCGAAGTCGCCGTTGGCCTCGACGAGGGCATCCTTGCAGGCGCCCATGCCGAGTCCAGTCTTCTGTCGCAGCTTCATCACAGTCTTGGGATCGATTGCAGCGGTGCTCATGGTGGTGCTCCGTTGGTGTGCTGGTGCGTGGGATCAGGCGCCCGCGGCAGGGCTGGCCGTTGCGCCCTGGCCGTCGTCCATGCGGAAGCGGCTGCGGGCGCTGCGGCGGCGCGGAGCCTGGGCATCGCCTTCGCTGACCGGCGCATCGGCATCGTTTGAGGCTGGGGCCGACGCGCGGCTTCCCTTGCCCTCGATGGCCGCGGCGCAGAGTTCACGCACCACGATGTCGATCGAGCGCATGCTGTCGTCGTTGCCGGGGATCGGGATGTCGGCCATGTCGGGATTGCCATCGGTGTCGATGAGGCAGATCGTCGGGATGCCGAGGTTCTTGGCTTCGTTGAGCGCGTTCATCTCGCGCTGGGTGTCGATCACGACGAGCGCGCCGGGGAGGCGGGTCATCGAGCGGAGGCCGTTGAGGTTGCGGTAGATCTTCTTGTGCTCGCGGGCGAGCTGGGCTTCCATCTTCTTCGAGTAGTTCTTGATCTCGCCGGTCTCGACGAGGCGCTCAAGCTCCTCGAGGCGCTTGAGGCGCTCACGCACGGTGCGGAAGTTGGTGAGCGTTCCGCCGAGCCAGCGCTCGGTCACGTAGGGCATGCCCGATGCGCCGCAGTGGGTCTCGACGGCCGCGCGTGCCTGGCGCTTGGTGCCGACGAAGACGACCTCCTTGTTCTCCGACACGCACTTCGCGATGAACTTCTTCGCGAGCAGGATCCCCTTGATGGTCTCCTTGATGTCGATGATGTGGATCTGGTTCTTGGTCCCGTGGATGAACGGGCCCATCTTCGGGTTCCAGTTGCTGCGGCGCTGGCCGAAGTGGATGCCTGCTTCGATGAGTTCGTTGACGAGCGATGACATGGTCGTTTCCTTTCGAACAGCGACACCGACGGCCTGGCGCGATGGTCGCCCTGCCGCCACAAGGGCGCTTCAGGGTTGGGCGGATTGCCCGACGGACGGTTGAGTTCGCCGTGCGCCCATCGTGCGCACCGCGCCGCCGCAAGCAGGGAAGGACGAGAGTCCTCGGGCCGCTTGGGACAGATGGGAAAGGCTACCGGGACCCTTGAGCCGCGGCAAGCATCGTGGCGGCGGATTATCGCCGCCGTGGCCGATAGGATCCGCCGCCATGCTCGATCGATGTTTCAAGGCCTACGACGTTCGCGCAACCTATCCAGATCCGCTGGATGAAGAAGGGGCGTGGTCGATTGGATTCGCCACCGCACGGTTCCTGGCCGACCGGGCGCAGGAGCAAGGACTCGACAGTCCCGGCATGCGACACATCGTCGTCGGTCGGGACATGCGCCGCAGCAGCCCATCGCTCTCGCGCGCACTCATGGATGGCATGCTTGACTTCGGTGCCAACGTGATCGACATCGGTCTCGTCGACACGCCGGCGGTGTACTTCGCCATCAATCACTTCGGTGCCTCGGGCGGCGTGCAGGTCACGGCCAGCCACAATCCCGCGCAGTACAACGGCTTCAAGGTGAGCCAGGCGAAGGCACGGCCGGTGGGGCAAGGCACGGGGCTCGAGCGCATCAAGCAGCACGCCTCGCTCATCACGCGCTCCACGGCCGAGCGCGAGGGCGGCATGCACGCCGAGCGTGACATCTGGCAGGCGTATCGATCGCATCTGCTGAGGCTGCTCGATCCGTGCTACCAGGACGGTTCGCGAAAGGTCCGCATCGCAATCGATGCGAGCAACGGCATGGCGGGCGTGGCCGTGCCGAAGATCTTTTCGGGCCTGGCTGGCCTCGAGATCGAGGCCATCAACTTCGACACGTCGCGGGGCGAGTTCGTGCACGAACCCAACCCGCTGGTGGAGGCGAACCTCGCGCAGGTGCGCGATGCCGTCACGCGGGGCAAGGCTGACTTCGGGGTCTGCTTCGACGGCGATGCCGACCGATGCATGGTGATCGATGAACATGGCACGCCCGTCGGCTGCGATCTCTTGCTCGCGGCCATGGTGGGTCGCGTGCTGAAGCCCAATCCCGGTGCCGCGGTGGTCTACGACCTGCGCTCATCGCGGAGCGTGGCCGAGGCGATCCGCGAGGCGGGTGGCGAGCCCATCGAGAGCCGAGTGGGGCATGTCTTCATGAAGGCCGCGCTCGCCCAGACGGCCGCGCCAATCGGTGGCGAGCTCAGCGGGCACTTCTACTTCGCCGACCTCTGGAACACCGACAGCGGGGTCCGCGCGTTCATCGAGGTGCTGAACCTGCTTGCCTCGAGCGGGCGCACGCTGTCTGACTGCGTGGCGCCGTTCCGGCGGTACGCGCAGTCCGGGGAGATCAACTTCGAGAACGCCGACACCGCGGGCACGCTCGAGCGGCTCAAGGCCCGCTACGCGACTGCTGCGATGAAGGAACTCGATGGTCTCTCGCTCGACACGGGGGCGTGGTGGGCGAACATCCGCCGCTCCAACACGGAGCCGCTCCTGCGCCTGAACCTCGAGGCGCGTGACGCATCGGCCGTTGCCGCTGCGCTCGCAGAACTTGAGCCGATCCTCGGCCATCGTGTGGATCACTGATGGAGCGTGCGACCTGGCTCAGGTCGTTCGGACTTGCGCGCGATCCCTTCGAGGCTCCGGACGCGCGCCGGGATGAGGTGCTTGCCCTTGAGCCCATGGGCATGCTGCACGTGCGCTATGCCGAGGTGCATGGCTCGACCGAGGTGCCGCACTCCTGCCTGATCGAGGGTGTGCCGGGCAGCGGCAAGACAGCGCTGTGCATGCAGCTGGTGGCCGAAGACGAGCATGAGGCGCTGCAGCGCCCCGGTCTGGGGCGCCGAGTGGTGCCGATCGACCGATTCACCGAAGTGGCCCGTGGCGTCGAGGAGCGCCGTGGCGGGACGATCACCGCGAGCGAGGCACTCGATCTCGTGCTGCACAGGGTGGTGCCGGAAATCGTGGATGAGGTGCTCGGCATCGCCAACGATGGCACTCGGCCGCGAATGCCGGTGTCCGACGCCGCTGCCGCCATCGAGTCGGCCGGGCCATCGGTCTGCCGCGACCTCGTGGTGCTGCAAGCGCTCTACGACCGGGCTGACGGCGCACCGAGCAGGACGATGCTGCTTCGCGATCGATTCGCGCTCAGCGGTGGGGTGCTTGCGGAGGCGTCGCGATCGTGGGGACTGGTCCTGCTTGGCTCCTGCGTGTCGATCGGCATCGTGCTCTTGGCCCTCGGCGATCGGCGAGATGCTGCCCTGGTGCGGGCGCTTCCTTCGGTCGCTCCCGAATGGGCGCAGGCGCTGCCGTGGATCGGACTGGGGCTCGTCCTGAGTGCCAGCCTGGGATTGCTCGGCCGCTGGGCCGTGGCGGGCATGTACGTGCGCAGCCGCGTCCGCCGGGCGATGCGATCGATCGTCGTCACCGACCGCGATGCGGACGACCTCGCCGTCTGCCTGAACGAGTGGCGGCCGGTGGATCTGCGCCGCGTCCCGAAGCGAGGAGCGATCGCGCCGCGGCTCGAACTCCTCGATCGACTCGAACGGATCGTCCGGCTGCTCGGTTGGCGCTCGATCGCCGTGGTCGTCGATGGGGTCGGCGATGATGCCATCTCCCGGCGAGCGATCAAGGCGCTGCTCGACGAGCGCATCGTCCAGCGGTCGGGAACATCGGTGGTCCTGGCGGCGCCTCCGGCGGCCGTGGAGGATCTTCGTGTTCCGTGCTCGCGGGTCATACTCGAGTGGCCCGTGCCTGCCTTGCGGCGCTTGATCCAGTCGCGGCTGGACCGGTGTGCCGGTCGACCGGTGGCAGCACCGTCGTTCGATGCCCTGTTCGAGCAGGCGATCACTGGCCACGAGCTTGACGCATGGCTGGCGCGATGGGCGACTCCGCGTGCGGTGCT